>SKTL01000267.1 GCA_007122555.1 Thermomicrobiaceae bacterium
GCTTCGCCCGCTGGCCATCACGCCAACTCGGCACAGGGAGGGAACAAGGATGCAGTCAGAAATACTGGAACGCGCCCAGGGCTGCCTCCTTGGTCAGCTCGCCGGTGACGCGCTGGGCAGTCTTGTGGAATTCCAACACCCAGAGCAGATCTCGCGAGCGTATCCGGATGGCGTCCGGGACATGCGGGATGGCGGCGCCTGGAACACAATTGCCGGGCAACCGACCGATGACTCGGAGATGGCGCTGGCCCTCGCACGAACGATCGCTAAGACAGGATCTTACGATCAGAACGCGGCTCGATCCGCCTACGTTGACTGGCTGGAGTCGGACCCCTTCGACGCTGGCAACACGGTCACGTCCGGCCTTCGTGGGATGCTGAATTTCAACTCGCAGGCCAACGGCGCGCTGATGCGGATTAGCCCGCTCGGTATCTACGCTGCTGGAGTCGACCCGGATCTCGCCGCTCGGTACGCCCGGGAAGACGCCTGGATCACGCACCCCCACGAAGTGACGCAGGATGCGAATGTGTTACTTGTTCTGACGATCGCCGACGCGATTCGACACGCCCGCGACGCGGAGATCGCGTTTCATAACTCCGTGCATCTTGCGTCGGTGCACGGGCTGGCTGAGCCGATTCGCCGGGCGCTTGATGATGCGACAAACGGCATCACTCCGTCATTCATGGATCACCAGGGTTGGGTACTCATCGCGGTGCAGAACGCCTGGTATCAGCTTCTGCACGCGCCGTCATTCGAAGAAGCGCTGGTCGATACGGTGGGTAGTGGCGGCGACACCGATACGAATGCGGCGATCTGCGGCGCATTGCTTGGCGCGGTGCATGGGTTGAACGCGATACCCGGACGATGGATTGACGTCATCGAGAACTGTGCGCCCGAGGCGGGCAAACCGGGCGTCAACCGTCCCCGCCCTCGTGTCTACTGGCCGAACGATGCGGCCGATCTGGCCCTGCGAGTGCTCGAAACCGGGAATGGTTCCGTATGAGACGTTCGCGTGACGTAAGCACCGGTCCAGAATTCCCGGAGTTGACGCAACTGGAAACCGGCTAAACCGATGAGAAAAGAAATTGTGATCCGTCTTGCCGTTGCGATTGCCGTTTGCTGGATCCCGGGACTGGCAGGCTCTGTTTTCACGTCGTCCGCAGTTGACAGCTGGTATCGGGAGCTCGAGAAGCCCTGGTTCAATCCGCCGAGCTGGGTGTTCGGACCGGTCTGGAGCGTGTTGTATCTCGGGATGGGAATCGCGCTGTACCTGATCTGGACTCACGGGGACCGGTCGGCTCGCTGGCGCGGGTTGATGGCGGTGTTTGTGCTTCAACTGGCTCTGAATGGAGCCTGGTCGCTGGCGTTCTTCGGGATGGAGTCTCCGATTGCGGGTTTGATTGTGATAATGCCGCTCCTCACCCTCATTCTGGTTACGATTGTCCTGGCATGGCCCTTCTCCAGGATTGCGTCGCTTCTGTTCGCTCCGTATTCCCTCTGGGTAGGTTTCGCGACACTGCTCAACTACGCGATCTGGCAACTCAACTAGTTGCCCCGCGAGGCGAACCAGCATCCGATGGTCCCCAGTACGCCGACATAAACTGCCCCGACGATGCTGAGCGGGATGCTTGCCTGCAACGCAAGATCCGGCATGAATGAGAAGAACTCGAATGCGGCGATCGACGTCGCGCCGATCGCAACACCCATTGCCAAGCCGACAATACCCGATTCCCCGGCTGAGAGTTTCAATCGGCTTCCTGCGACGTAACCGCCGATCGCCGGGCCAATCGGGCCGGTGACAAAATGGATTCCGGGCGGAAGAAAACAGGCGAGGCTCACCGCGAAGGCGATCAGCGCGCCGAGCACAATTCGACCGGTTCTCACGACTGAGGTGTCCGGTGTTTACGCGTTGACACTGGCGTGTTGTTCGATCGCTGAACGGATGGTCTCGAAGTCCTCTGCATCGATCTTGTGAACGTTCCCCTGAAACGCCAGTGTCCAGTTCTTGGCCGGCCACTTCTGCACGTATTTTGTCTGTAGTGCTGTCTCTTCGGCATCCAGGAAGTTGTCGTCATCCAGAATGACGTCCGGTTGGATATTCACGCGGTGTGGATAGACTTCCTCATCCCGCTTCTTGTTATTGCTCTTCCAGATGATCGTCGAGTCTTCGAACGCTTCCGACGTAATGGTGGCGATCCCGCCGAACGCTTTCTTGCCCGTGATGTAGTAGACGATCTTGTCGCCAGGTTTCATCTGCGCAGCTTTCTTGCGCTGGCGGGTCTTCATGCCCTGGATCGTGAAGTTGTGTTCCCGAGTGGCCGCGAAGTTCTCCGGAGAGCCAACGATAATCCAGAAGTTCTTCTCTTCGTCGCTCATGCTCGCGCTCCTTTCGCTGAATTGCCGCTCCCTCGATTATGACATACGGGATTTGCGGGTATGGCGCGCCTCCGGCATACTGAGAGCAACGTCAACGAACCAGCGTCTTTTCACCCGAACGAGTTACGGAGGCGCCAGCGTGGCAACCCAGCGATTGCGTGAACGGCTGGTCGCGGTGGTTGGTCCAGACGGAATACTGGACGATCCCTATGATCTGCTTGTCTACGAATATGATGCATCCGACGAGGCCGTGGCCGGTAGCCATCAACCGGATTATGTCGTACTTCCATCAACGTCTGAGCAGGTGGCCGAAGTCGTCCGCATCGGAAAAGAGTTCAACGTTCCGGTGACGCCTCGAGGCGCCGGAACTGGACTGGCGGGCGGCGCGATCGCCGCGCGCGGCGGGATCATGGTTGTTCTTACGCGGATGACGAGGATCCTGGAGGTCAACTATCTCGATCGATTCGCCATCGTCGAGCCGGGACTGATCAATCTCGACCTTTCCATGAAGACAACCCCGGACGGCTACTTCTTCGCACCGGATCCATCCTCGCAGAAGGCATGCACCATCGGCGGGAACGTTGCAAACAACAGCGGTGGGCCGCACTGTCTGAAGTATGGCGTCACCTCAAATCACATTCTGGGCCTCGAAGTTGTCCTGCCGAACGGTGAACTAATCTGGATTGGCGGATCGGCTCCGGAAACGCCTGGTATCGACCTCACTGGAGTCATGGTTGGATCCGAGGGCACGATCGGGATCGTGACCAAAGCGATGGTTCGCCTCACCCGGAACCCTGAAGATGTCAATGTCCTTATGGCTCCGTTTCCGACGATCGAGACTGCTTCCGGAGCGGTGAGCGCGATCATTGCGGCTGGAATACTTCCGGCTGCGCTGGAGATGATGGATGCGCTGACAATCGAAGCGGTTGAAACAGCGTTCAATGCAGGCTACCCGCGGGACGCCGGCGCCGTGTTGCTGATCGAGATCGACGGGCTTCGCGAGGCTGTCGCGGAAAGCACCGAAGACATCGTTGCAATCTGCAAGCAGCATGACGCAGTTGACGTTCGGGTGGCGACATCGAAGGCGGAGCGGGATCTTCTCTGGCTCGGGCGCAAGGCCGCATTCGGCGCGATGGGGCGACTGACCAAGAACTATTACCTGCAGGACACGGTGGTGCCACGGACGAAATTGCCGCAGACACTGGCGCGCGTTGGCGAAATATCCCGCGACTACGATCTGAAGATCGCCAACGTGTTCCATGCCGGTGATGGCAATCTGCATCC
>SKTL01000342.1 GCA_007122555.1 Thermomicrobiaceae bacterium
CGATACAGCGGTTGTAGATCTGCATGTTAATGCCCTGGTTGGTCTGATAGGTGGCGTACACCGGGCAGACCGACTCGCAAGGCGCCTGGGCGCAGTGCATGCACGGGATCGGAATGTACCGCGCCTTAACGTTCGGGAACTCACCTTCCCAGTACCGCTCGACACGAATCCATTCGATCGCGCGGCGCTGATGGAAGATATCTTCGGTGTTAATCGGGATGTTGTTCTCTGCCTGACAGGCGACTACACAGGCCTGACAGCCCGTACATCGATCAAGATCGATGACCATCCCCCAGCGTGCTGACATTCAGACTCCTCTCAGGCCGTCGCTACTCGTGGGCATCACACCAGGCGTTGTGCTAGGCATCACGGGTAACCTGAACGATCGGATTCTCTTCAAGCTGGAACGGAAGCTGGCGTTCAAACCGCGGGAACCGGATTCGCTCGTTGAGTGGTTCGATTCGCACCCGCGTGGCCGCCCATGCCAGCGCGCCAGTTTCACTATCCGTCTGCGCGGCGACAATCTCGATCGGGTTCGCGCCGCGGTCCTCCGCGTAGTGTGTGTACTCAGTGTGTCCCTGACCAATCGGGACTGCGGCAACGGTCGGCGGCGCGGCAGGATTGATATACACCGGGACTTCGATGCTGCCGCTTGGCGATTCAATACGCACCATATCGCCGAGCTGGACACCCATATCATCAGCAGTGTTCGGATTGAGCTCAACCCACGTCGTCCAGACTGCGGTAGTGATCGGATCCGGCAGACCTTGCAACCACGGCAAGTTCGCCGTTTCTCCGTATTCCCATGAGTTCGTCGGGAACGGGAGTAGGAAGAATTCATATTCGGACGCATCCCCGGTGAACTGCGGTTCAGCCGGAGACGGCATATCCCCTGGGGCCGACGGCGCGTCGTCCATCGCGCTTTCTTCGTCCCACCAGCCGCCCTGGGTCTGCATTTCAACGAAGAATTCTCGTGGGTCGTTACCGCCTTCCGGCAGACCGCGACCGATCTCCGCGAGCGACGCTCCAAGGTCACGCACTGCGTTCTCTATTGAACTCCAGGAGAACGACAGGCCGGCTTCGCTTGAAATGCGGATCAGTGAATCACCGAAGTTGCGCGAGCTGACAAACGGCTCCACAACCGGCTGCTGAACGCTGACGACCTGGAACCCTGGCGACGGATCAGGAACATCGAGTCCCCACTGCTCCAGCGTGGTGTGATCCGGAAGGATCAAATCAGCATGCCGCGTCGTCTCGTCCATGAAGTTAGAGAAACTGACGACGGTCGACACCTGGTCGAGCGCTTCCTGGAACCGGCTCGCTTCCGGTAGCCCGAACGCCGGGTTCGCCTTGTGAACGAGCATGAGATCAATATCGCCGGCGAGCATCTCCTCGATCAGCTGATCCCATTCGGCGTACGATGCGCCGCCGATCTTGTTCGGAATAACCTCCGGATCTGGAGATCCGGGATTCAGCAGAACGCCGCCTTCGGTGTTGACGCTCCCGGTGAGGTAGTTCAGGGCCAGAACCGCGCAGACATTTAACAATCCGTTCGTGTGGGCTGCAGCCGAACCGCCAGCAATCGCGACGCCTGGCGCGTTGCGACCCAGCTCGCGAGCGATCTCGCGAATCTGCTCGCTCGAAAGCCCGGTATCAGCGGCCACCGCGTCCGGCGTGAAGTCGCCCAGATCAATCCCGCCGAAGACCTCGTCCGCTCGCTCCTGGGTGGTCATCCCCTCTTCAACCATCGTGAAGGCGACAGCCAGCGCGATGTGTCCTTCGGACCCGGGAGAATTCGGATACCAACGATCCGCGCTCGCGGCGCTGTCTGAGAGGCGCGGGCCAACATGGAAATAGCTGCCCCGGTTCCCGTTGCCGCCCTGGCGGAATTCGCCATAGCCGACTGAGAACTGCACTGGCGAAATCCAGTTGTGAAGGAAATCGGCGCCGAAGCTGACAATGACGCCCGCGTTCGGTAGATCGAGCGCCGGAAGCTGGTCTGTCCCGAAGACGCGCTGCATCGCTTCGCGCAGGACAACGAATTCATCCGGTTCGTAGACGACGTGTCGGGCGCCGGAACTCTCGGCGAACTCTCCGGCCACGCGGGCAATTGCGCCGCTAATCGGCTCTGTCACCAGCAACGGAGAACTGGCGTTGGCAACGAGTTCGGCCACTTCAGCGGTGGCGTCACTCCAGGAGATCCGTTCAAAGCTGTTGCCGGAGCGACGCATCGGGCCGTCGATACGGTCGGGGTGGTAGAGCTCCTGGACAATCGCCTGCGCCCGAGGACCGGTCTTGCCGGCATTCAGCGGGAAGTCAGGGTTGCCCTCGATCTTCTTGGCGCGTCCTTCGAAGACGCGAACGATCACACCGATACCGCCGGCGACAGCCGGGAAGGCTGTTGCATACCAGTTATCACGGCCGAACGGCAGATCTGCCGGATGCTCGACCGGGCTCTGCTTCTGAAATTCGCGTTCCGGATAGCCGCCGAGCTTACAGCCCGTAAATAGCACGGCTCCGGTCGTCGAAACGGTCAACAGCTTTAGAAAATCACGCCGTCGCATCGCATCCGTCCATGGTATAGAAGGCCGTACGCGCCATCACCTGCTCGTCAAGGGGCCCAATGCCCATCGGATTGCCGGGAGTCGGTATTACCCGAACTGAAATCAGTAGTGACATACCGAACAGTCCGTCGGCGCACCGTACTCTTTGTGACAATCGATACAGTCGCCCATGCGGAGATCACGCACCTGTTCGGCGTAGTCCATGCCTCCGTCGTTCGGGTTGCTTTCCATATCACCGTGACACTCGGCGCAGTCGAAACCGTAATTCACATGAGATGAGTGCACGAACTGAACATGATCCGGCATCTGATGAACCTTCTGCCAGTTCACCGGCTCGCCATTCTCGAAGAACTCAACAAGGGTCTCCAGTTCAGCGCTTCCTGTCTGAATTGACTGGTGACAATCCATGCACAGCTCGAGCGCGGGCATCCCAGCGTAGCCGTCCTGAGAAACGCCCCGGTGACAGTATTCACAATCAAGCCCGGCCATCTGCGCATGCCGGGTGTGCGGGAAGGCAATCGGCTGCTCCTGGGCTGGTTGCCACGTCGGGCTCAGGAAGTAACTGCGAGCGAGCACAGCAGTCACCGGCAAGGCCAGCAGTATCAAGAGAACCAGGCCGACGATCAGTGGCCGCATAAATCGTCGCATTCTTGCTGCTCCGCTCCGTTTCCATTAAACCGGCCTACCCGCTGGCGGGCCGGACCCTCTGCCGGGTAGTGCTAAACCCACGTAGCCGGATAGATTTCTCGAAATTCTTCCAGGGCGATGACAAAACTGGCGAACACAAAAATCGCCCCGGCAAAGGCCGCAGCCGCAATCGCGTACGCGAACGGCCGGCCTTTTCCGTACTTCTCGTCGATATCCCGATTATCAATCAATGACGGGACAACAATATGAGCAACAAGCATGCTCCCGGCCCCGAGAATCATAAGACCAGCGAACCCCCAGAGCAGGATCAGGGTATACGTCACGTGTTCCCATTGCTCTGGTGTCAATTGTTCAGGAAGTGGAAGTTCCACCCTTACCCTCCATCAGGCCTGGTGGCGCCACTGGACCAGCCGGGCGCACGACTAACGAGAGGCTCGTCCCCCTTGA
>SKTL01000163.1 GCA_007122555.1 Thermomicrobiaceae bacterium
GTGGACAGCAGGAAATCACCGCGTTCTTCCCGGAATTGAACGCAGACCGGCCAGGTAACCGGTGTGCCGTCTTTGCCGACCGTGCTGACTTCCGCGGTCAGTATGCGGTGGAGTACGCTCGTCACGGTATCCGGCAGTTGCAGTCTATTCTCTGTTGTTGCGGTTGTTGCGCGCATGTCGCTCCCGTGATCCGTTGTTATTGAATCGTTGCATAAGAAAACGCCGCATTGCAGCGACGGAGACTGATTTTAACATGGGGCAATTTGCGGGCGCCTGCTGACTGGAGGCCTGCTTGGCAGGTGCTGTAATAATGAGTGGGGCGCCGATGACCGGGCCGTGATTACGTGACTAACGGGAGGAACGACGCGTGGGGGATTTGAAGCGAGCAGTTCTGTTTACGAACGAGTACCCGCCGAACATATACGGCGGAGCCGGCGTTCACGTTGAATATCTCAGCAAGTCGCTGGCAAAGCTGATCGATGTCGAAGTCCGGGCGTTTGGTGATCAGGATGAAGAGCATGGCAACCTGCGCGTTCGCGGTTATCAAGGATGGGACGTCCTCGAAGAGGGTACCGATCCTCGATTTAAGGGCGCATTGAACGCGATGTCGCGCAATCTCCGGATGGCCAAAGACCCGCTGAACGCCCAGGTCGTCCACGCGCATACCTGGTATGCCGATATGGCGGCCTTCTACGCCAAGACGCTCTGGAAAGTCCCGATGGTTGCGTCGATCCATTCGCTTGAACCGCTCCGGCCCTGGAAAGAAGAACAACTCGGCAACGCCTACCACATGAGCTCCTGGATGGAGCGCACCGGCCTGGAGAATTCCGACGCGATCATCGCGGTCTCCCAGGGAACCCGTCAGGATGTGCTGGACAACTTCGATATCCCCGAGGAGCGTATCCACGTCATTCACAATGGAATCGATCTGGCTGAATATGTGAAGGCGACCGATAAGTCAGCTCTGGAGAAGTACGGTGTTGATCCTGATCGACCGTATGTCCTCTTTGTCGGTCGCATTGCCCGGCAGAAGGGCATCATTCATCTGGTCGAAGCGATTCCGCAGATCGATCCGGAGCTTCAGGTCGTCCTGCTGGCTGGACAGCCGGATACCGCCGAAATCGGCCAGGAGATGAACGAGAAGGTTGCCGAGGCGGCCAGGCAGCGAGACGGCATTATCTGGATCGATAAGATGGTCTCTCGCGATGAAGCGATCCAGTTCTACTCCCACGCGGATGTGTTCTGCTGCCCGTCGGTGTACGAGCCGTTCGGCATCATCAACCTTGAGGCGATGGCCTGCGAAACGGCTGTCGTCGCCTCGGCGATCGGCGGAATTCCAGAAGTTGTCGTGCCGGAAGAGACCGGACTGTTGATCGACCTGGAGTTGAAGCCGGGCACGTTCGAACCCGTCGATCCGGCAGGATACGCCAATGCGCTGGCGGACGGCGTCAACCGGCTTGCCCGTGATCCCGAACTCCGAGCGAAGATGGGCAAGGCCGGCCGAAAGCGGGTTGAGGACCACTTTTCCTGGGATGCGATCGCCGAGCGGACGGTGAATCTCTACCGCTCGCTGGTCGAGTAGTCGAACGCTTTGAAAGCGGCGCCGTGGCGCTGAACGCTATGGGAGTAGCCGCCGCGACTGAGATCCGACGGCGGTTGATCAAGACCGCCAGTGAAACGGGCGAGGACCGGTCCTGACCAGTCCTCGCCGCTCGCTCTTCCCGACAAAATGCCTTGAATCCGGCTCAGGAGAGCTGTTCGCGTTGCGAAGCGGACATTCAGCTCCGGCTGAGCCGTATTCTCAGCATTGTCCCCAATCCGGCGAGACCGAGTGAGAGCGCCGCCAGCAGCGCAATGACCATCACAATCGAGCTGCTTTCGCCCCCGGTTGCTGGCGCCAGGTCGTCAGCATCGTCAGCTGCGTCATCTGCAACTGGCGCTTCCACGGTGTCATCTGCTTCGGGCGCCTCGATCGGGCCGCGTACCGCGATGCCATGGAAGTCGCTGGCATCCGCCTCGTCATCTGCAAAAGGCTGCAGGACGGTTATTGACTGCCGTGTCGCGGCATCAATCACCTCGACGCCAGGGGTTTGCCCTACGGCGACGTGCGGCATACTCGCCGGATTCGGACCACGCAACGTCACAAAGACGTACGCCCCATCCGGAGAGATGTCGAGGATATCGGGCGTGTCGGTCAGATCGAACTCGGCCAGAATCTCCTGGGTAGCGGTATCGACCACAATGCCATCGTTTGAAACCCGGTTGACCTGCCACATTTCGGTCCCGTCCGGGCTTACCCGGGTACCGTGGGGATCGAGCCCGGCTGATTCGTGTCCGTCGGAGGCGTAGGTGGCGATGAGTTCGTGAGTGCTGACGTCGAACACGTACCACTCGGCCGGATCGGCATCGTGCGGGTCATCGAGGCCAGCTAGATGACCGCTCCAGTTGGCGTACATCTGGTCGTGATTGGGACTGTACGCCAGACCACAGTTCGCCTTTACCTCGTTCGGATCGAAGGCGGCCTCGATTTCACCCGATTCCAGATTCACGATGACCAGGCCCCCGTCCATCGGGCCCATGGTTACGTAGGCGAACTGCCCATCCGGGGTGAAGTCATGGCAGACCGGTCCCGGCCATTCGCCGAGATCGTCGCCGAACCTCTCGACCCAGCCCGGCCAGTTGCCATCATGCAGATCGGCAGTCAGCGGAATGTCCTTAGCGATTTCGAAAACTTCGTTCTCCAGGTCCGCTTCGATCTGAGTAAACGTCTGAGCTCCGATGTTTGCGACCCAGATCGAGTTATCCGGCGCTGGCGCAAAATGGGCCATGTGGGCGGTGGCGCCCGTCTCGAGCGTTTCGATTACTTCGTAGTCGCTTGTCCGGATGATGCTGACAGTGCCGGATGCAGTGCTGGCGACCGCCGCGTAGCGGTTCGAATCATCAAAGTCGATCATATGCGGCGTTTGCACCTCGTTATGCGGCGCGTCCAGTTCCCCGAACGCGATCGTCTCCACCTCGACGAAATCACCGCCATCGTGCTGATAAACGTGAATACGATTGATGTCCGTTCCCTGATCCAGCGCCCAGACTTCCCAGTCATCGTTTGCATCGTCCTGGGCGCTGGTTCCCGTCAGAAACACCGCATGAAGAATAAGAGCGGTTGAAAGCGCGATCGCGATCAGGGCTGCGCCGCTCAGGGTTCGCATTTGTTGACTGGATTCCACGTTCAGACTCCTTTTCGTACTTCGTCATAACTCTGGTTGGCCGGGTCAGTGCTGCTCTGCGCCACTGCCCGGGCGGACGGTCGACATGCTTACAACGGTTCCGGATGGTGATGACAAGTAAATGGAACGATCCGAGAGCGCAAGCGCGCGGCGACATCCCACTTCGGGCATTACCGGAGGATCGTCGGAACAGGCTCATGCAGGCGGAAGACGAGCCCGGCGCGCGCTAGAGTGATTCTTGAAACTGTGGAACGTATCAACCGGGGGGCGGATCGACGTCAGGATGCCGGCTGACGGCCGGTACACTCACAGATCCTCGGCCAGAAGGCGAGGACCTGAATGATGGGCTTGCAACGCGGGAGACGCGTTCGGCCTGATGAGGCTGTTCCGTTTGCGGTAAGTTGACGTAACA
>SKTL01000505.1 GCA_007122555.1 Thermomicrobiaceae bacterium
ATCTCCTGGCGAGTTTCTTGCTTGTCTTCCTCGCCGCTCCCGCGTTCGCGCAACAGTGTCAACTGCAACTGCTGAGCGGTAAGGGCCGCAATCGTCGCGAGCGTTACGATATCTTCGGGGAGATACGGGTAGGCGGCGCCGTCGCGACGGTGGACAGCGAGCGCCCCCACGAGTTCTTCACCGATCATCATGGGGACAACCATTAGATCCGGGCGCCCGGATGGGGAGAATGGTCTGGCGAACTCGGTTGATGATTGACCCAGGCGGTGCGCGGCAATCCAGCGCTGGTGGATCAGTTTGCCCAGTTGCTCGCTGGATGGCGGATTACTCTCGTTGTGTGAGGCCTGCCAGCTCTGCACCAGAAGCAACGCTCCTCCGGCGTCCCGCTGGAAGATCCAGGCGCCGATTGTCCCCGGCACCCGTGCGAGCATCGATGCGGCAGTTCCCAGGACCTCGGGCAGCGTTTCGGCTTCCAGCAGCTTGCACTGCAGATCGAAGGGATAATTGCCGCCTGAAATACGCCCGGCGGGCCGGGAATTATCCTTGACAGCGTCGCTTGAAACGCGTTTGCCGCGCGTCTGATTTGTCTGCTGGCTCATCATTCACCGCCCTTATACGGAATGACAACCTGTATGAGTGATCCCCCGCTTGATCGCCGGGTGAGATGCAATGTGCCCCCGGCCAGTTCAGCGCGCTCACGAAGCGTAATCAACCGCCGTTCCGTGTCGCTGTAGGACCGGTCGGACGGACGGCTCGTGTCGTCGAGCACCGTGCCGCTGCCGACCCCATGTCCGTCGTCGGCGATCGTGACCAAGATATCCTCGGAACGTTGCAGAACCCGGAAGACAATCCGGGTCACCTCGTCCCGATGGCGGATGGTGTCGACTGCTTCCTGCACCAGCCGGTAAACTCGCGTTTCTGCGACATTGTCGAAGCGGGCGGGCAGATCGATTTCCAGCTCGGCCCGGATTCCGGTGTCTCCTTCGAAGTGCTTGAAGTACTCGCGCAGCGCAGCTTCCAGCCCGAGAATGTCAAGGGTTGACGGGCGAAGTTGAAATATCGTCTCGCGCAAGCGTTCGACATTGGCTGAAAGCGTATCCCGAACTCTGCTGATTTCGTTCTGCGCTTGGTCCACCGACAGCTCGCCGGTTCGCTGGCGCGTCATGTCGAGCTGGAACAGACAGTGCGCCAGTGTCTGCAACGTGTGGTTATGTATATCATCAACCAGCATTTTACGCTCGGTTTCCTGCTGAGTAATAACCTGATCCAGCAGATAGCCCCGGCGTTCGTCCCGAGCGTGCACGATTGCATACAGCCGGGCGTTCTGAATCGCGGCTCCGAGCTGCATCCCGACCGTGACGAGCAGATCGAGCGCGTCCTGTTCATAGGCTCCGAGGCTCTCGCTCTGGGCGGTGAGGACCCCGATCGTCTCGTGTCCGACCACGATGGGAACGGCCATCGCCGATTGTAATGTTTCGCCCATATCAATGATCGGGAACCAGTTCGCGCTCTGGATTGTCGCTGGATCTAGTGCGATCTGCGGCCGGCGGGTTTGCGTTACCTGTGAGAGCGCGTCGCGCCCGATCGGCAATGTTACGGGATCGTCCGCAATCCGGTTTTCGATGGCATAGCGGTACTCGATCTGTTTACGGTCCGGCAGAATGAGACCGACGGCGAAACAGGTCGCCTCCATGACCGATCGAATATGGTGAAAGACAAGCCGGAAGAGGCTGTCGAGATCGGAAAGCGTCGCCAGCTCGATCCCGATTTCGTTGACGATCGCCAGGTTTTCCGAGCTGCGCTGCACCGCCTCGTAGAGCAGGGCGTTCTCCAGCATGATCGACGTGTAATTGCCTGCCTGAATGACCACATTGAGAAATGATTCGCCCGGCTCGTGCTTCTCCGTGAAGTCGAGCAGTACGCTGCCGACAAGCTGACCGGCGCTTCCGCGCAACGGCAGTATGATTACCCGGTGAAGATCGAGCGCGGCGGCCATTTCCGGTGGGAAGAGCGACGTCTCCCGGGCGTCAGGAATGACATACGGCGTTTCGCTATGAATCGCTTCCCGCAGGGCCGGCACTGCCTCCGGCCGGAGATGGATCTCCTTCAGTGCCTGCACAGCGTCTGGCTGGCCCCCGGAGACGGCCACCGGTAGAAACGACCCCTTGGCCTCGTTCCAGATGAACCCGTAGCATTGACGGGAACCGAGCATCTCGTCGATCCATTGCACCAGATACTGAAACATCTCTCTCGCGTCGGAGATGTCCTCGAACGATGGCGGGTTGAGACGCGCGGTGGAGATTCGAGGCTTGTCGTCATCCGCCGGATCCTGCGTGCTCGAGAGCGTCCGGGCGATTACGGCGCCAAGCGCCTCGCTGACCGTCTGATGTTCTTCGGAAAACTGAACGCCGCAGGCGGTCATCAGGTCCAGCCGCCCAATCAACGCGCCCTGATTCAGCAGAGGCGCCGAAAGCACATGCGTGATGCCGCGCCTGATCAGCACGTTCGTTTCTGTGTGCGTGAAGCCTGTCGGTGGGCTGTCTGCGACATCGAACAGCGAGGATCGAGGACTGGCCAGGACTTTCTGAGAGTCATACAAAGACGTGATCTTGCCGAGCAGCTCCTGTCGGACTCGTTGATCGAACCCATGGACGCACTGCGTCTCGAGTGTCTTCGAGTCCAGGTCAGCGATGCGGAGAATCGCCATATCTGCGCCGACGGCTTGCGCCGCCCCGGCAATAAGCGCCCCGGCAAGCCCATCTGATTCCTTCTGGTCGCGCACGAGCGACGCGATCACTCCGAGCGCATCGACAACCCGCCGCCACTGCTGCGCATCGGATCTGGGGTGTTGCGGCGTCGACGCATTCCGCTCTTGCGCGGCTGGACCGAGATCTCGCAACGGATCGGTGTCGCGACTCCGGCGAGCCGGCGCATTGTCCTGCTTGTTTGTGGTTGGTCGATAGCCGGTCATCGTTGCCTCGATGCATCCTTGAGCGGGCGGAGTCCTTGCGCGGTTGCTCATCCAGTGCGTGCGGATCAACTGGTTTCGTTCCGACAATGGTTATGCCGCACCTGTTCCCTGAACCGTAGCACGCGAACTCTTCAGATGGAGGCGCCAATAGGTACTGACTCTTCTGGCTCCCCGAATGACAATCGGAGTGTCTGACGGGCGCGGGTATACTTGGCGGGTGTGAACGTGAGGATTCGCGCAGGGAACATATCCCTGCGCGTGTGGTACTGGTCTGGAAAAAATGCGAATTACCTTTCTTGGAACCGGAACGTCAAACGGCATTCCGATCATCGGCTGCACCTGTACGGTCTGCACGTCGAGTGATCCACGCGATCAACGAACCCGTACGTCCGCGGTGGTGGAGTGGAACGGCCGGAACATTCTGATCGACACAGCCACGGAGCTGCGATTGCAGGCGATTAGCGCCGGGCTGGATCAGGTTGATGCGGTGCTCTTCACGCATCCCCATGCTGATCATCTGGGCGGATTTGACGAGCTTCGCCGGTTCAACGAGATCAACCAGGCGCATTTGCCCGTCTATGCGTCCCGGGAGACCGCCAGCCAGCTTCTCGGCCGGTTCGGGTACGCGTTTGAAGATCAGTTCCCGTTCTACGGCGGGAAACCG
>SKTL01000513.1 GCA_007122555.1 Thermomicrobiaceae bacterium
CCACCGTCAGTCGAGCTACCGCCAACAAGTACGTGATGCTGCCAAATCGGAAGGTCATCGCCTTCAGCGACTTCTTTACGCCGTCGCTCAGCGTCAAGGACATCATTCGGGAGATGGTCGAGAACGAGCAGGAGCCCCTGACGGACCGCAAGATCTGCGATCTGCTCGCCAAGCAGGGGATCCGCATCGCCCGGCGGACAGTCGCCAAATACCGGGCCGAACTGAATGTGCTGCCGAGCACGATGCGGTAGTCAGCGACAGCGTCCCGGCCGAAACCAACCGATCCCGGATTCATCCGTATAATTGTCTCGAATTCGGCGGCGTTCGTTCCGGAAGGGAAGGCTCTGTTGCCCAGGCATATTCTCAGCGTGGAACAGTTCGATCGTTCGCATCTTCTTGACATCTTCAGGCATGCGACCCGTCTGCGACATCTTCCCCGCTCCGCTCAGCGTAAACGTCTTCCCGGCCAGATCCTGGCCACAGTTTTCTACGAACCGAGCACGCGAACGAGGCTCAGCTTCGAATCCGCTATGGTGCGGCTGGGCGGCGCTGTATTGTCGGTCGAAAACGCGAACGAATCGTCCTCGGCAACCAAGGGAGAATCGATCGAGGATACGGCCCGCATGCTGCAGGGATACGCGGACGTCATTGCAATGCGGCATCCGGAACCCGGGATGCCCGAGCGGGCGTCGAGGGTGGTCGATGTCCCGGTGATCAACGCCGGGGATGGCGCGCGTGAGCATCCAACGCAGGCGCTGCTCGATCTCTACACGATACAGCATGAACTGGGCCAGATAGACGACCTGCATATCGCGATCGTCGGGGACCTGAAATACGGCCGGGCCCCGAGGTCGCTTGCGATGCTATTGCGAGAAACCCGCGGCACACAGGTCACGTTTCTCGCTCCGCCGACCGTCCCCGTTGGAGCAGACATTACATCCGCGCTGACCGAGGCCGGAGTCTCGTTCCGGGAAGCATCATCCTTTGATGCAATCGCGGGCGCAGACGTGATCTATCAAACGAGAATCCAGCGCGAGCGATTCGCTGATCAGGCGAGTTACGAGAAGAGTCGCGGCTACTACGTGATCGACCAGACTGTGATGGACGGGCTCAAACGCGAGTCAATCGTGTTACATCCGCTTCCTCGGGTCGATGAGATAGATCCGGCGATCGATGAGGATCCGCGGGCTGCCTATTTCCGGCAGGCCGAGAACGGAGTCTACGTGCGGATGGCGCTGCTCGATGAGCTACTCGGGTAGGAAGCTTCCGGGGGCGTCTGGGGGATTTATCCCTCGAGATGATAAGCGTGCAGGCGGCTGGCGCCAGCGCGCCGGAGTTTTCGCAACGCCTCATTCTCGATCTGTCTGACGCGCTCGCGGCTGATATCCAGGTACGCGCCGACCTCGGCCAGCGTATGCGGATTGCCATTCCCCAGGCCGAACCGCAGCTGCAGCACCAGTCGCTCACGGGGGTTCAACGTTTCCAGCACCTTCGAGACATCCCGTTCGAGCATCGACTCTTCGGCGATCTCTTCCGGAGCCTTTGAGACGACATCAGCGATAAGGTCCCCGAGACTCGCCTCGTCTTCTTCTCCAACCGGCTTGTCCAGCGAGATCGTCCGGTGAGCGGCGCGCATAATCTGCTCAACCTTCTCCGGCGCAACGCTCATCGCCTCTGCGATTTCCTCCGGCGCCGGCGGCCGGCCGAATTCCTGGTTAAGCTGGGCAACCGTGCGGCGATATCTGGTAATGCTGTCCGCCATATGCACTGGCAACCGAATCGTCCGGCCCTGATCGGAGATCGAGCGCGTAATCGCCTGCCGGATCCACCAGGTGGCATAGGTGCTGAAGCGGAAGCCGCGGCGCCAGTCGAACTTATCAACCGCGCGCATCAGGCCGATGTTGCCTTCCTGAATGAGGTCGAGCATCGACAGCCCGCGACCGACGTACCGCTTGGCGATACTGACGACCAGCCGAAGATTTGCCCGAACGAACCGTTGAAGCGCCTCCATATCGCCGTTCTCGATACGCTTCGCCAGCTCCACCTCTTCTGCGGCGGTCAGCAACGGCGTCTCCGCGATCTCGCGCAGGTACAGGCGAATAGGATCATTTACCAGCGATGGATCCTGCTCGAGCAGCGCATTGATATCTTCCTTGATATCTTCAGAGAGCGCTTCCTTCTCAAGTTCGGCGAGCTCGTTGGGCTCGGCGTCTTCAAACTCTTTTTCGACTTCTTCCGCGACATCTCGCTCGGGATTTTCGTGATGATCTCGTTGCATGTTAGCCCCAGCCCTCTCGACGTCGTGGACGCAGTGTCAGTCCGTCACTCGCATTAACCCTATCGCGCCAGCATTAAATCCGGAACGCACCGGCTCGCGACCACAATCGACCACCAGACCGTCGTTCAGAGCGCGATGCGAACCAGTACAGTGAAGATGCATTCAACCTACCACGTCCGCATGGCACTGTGAACCACGGGCGCGTGAGCGGTAATCGTCCTTTAGCAGTCACATCTCGTCAACTCCCGCGGCATGATATTGTAGTCAGTAACGTCAAGTATGTCCCAGGACCAGCCATGAGAGTCAAGGAGATGAACGTATGAAACCGCTTTCAGGCGTCTACAATATTCTCTCAACACCGTTCCTGCCCGATGGTTCACTCGACTTTGTGTCACTGCGGCGATTGACTGAGGCGACGATCGACGCTGGCGTCGACGGGATAACCGTGCTTGGCGTCGCCGGAGAGGCTCAGAAGCTTAATCCCGCCGAACGTCAGTCCGTTATTGAAACGGTTGTGGAGATCGCCGGTAGCGATATCCCGATCGTCGTCGGAACCTCGCAGGACGGCACCGACCTGACCATTCAGGCGTCTCAGACCGCGGTCGACCTGGGGGCGAAGGGGCTGATGATCGCTCCACCGGTCTTTCTGCAGCCTGGACCTGGCCTGACCGAGCATTTCCGGCGAATTGCGGAGGCAGTTGACGTACCAATCATTCTTCAGGATTTCCCGACCGTCAACGGCGTAACGATGTCCCCGAGGGCCATGGCGGAGCTATGCCAGGCGATTCCGTCGATCACCACCATCAAGCTGGAGGATGTCCCGACACCGCAGCGAACCGCTCAGACGCTCGCATTGACCGGCGACCGTATCAGTATTGTCGGCGGTCTTGGCGGGATGTATCTCCTTGATGAGTTGCGACGAGGCTCGTCCGGAACGATGACCGGATTCGCCTACCCCGAAGTCCTGGTCGGAATCTGGAACGCCTGGAGCTCCGGCGATCGGAGAACGGCCGCCGAGATCTACTATCAGGCGCTGCCGCTTCTTGTCTTCGAAGGCCAACCCAAGCTCGGGGTGGCCATTCGCAAGGAGATACTGAGAAGGCGCGGCCTGATCGAGCACGCAACGGTTCGTCATCCCGGCCCGATGCTCGATGACGGCGCCGCTGAAGACCTCACCGAAACGATAAACTGGGTGGATGTTGAAAGCCTGACCGCTACGCGCGCCTGATGTGAGGCGGGTCGAGCCGCTGCAGTCCAATGGGAAACGCCCTCCACCGCGCTCCCGTAACGATGGAACGCGATGGAGGGTCGGAGTACGTTTCGGATGAGAACGCTAATTCGAGACGAACACGCG
>SKTL01000178.1 GCA_007122555.1 Thermomicrobiaceae bacterium
CAATCGTGGGACCGCTTCAAGCGGAACAAGATCTCCGTAATTGCACTGGGGGTGACAGTCCTGATCCTACTGTTTTCCTTCGGAGCTCCGCTCGTCTCGATGTTTATCACCGGCAAGGGATATCAGGAACAATCCCTGTTGGACCAGCTCCAGCCCCCGTTCAGCGAGGGCTACATCCTCGGGGCCGATAATCTCGGGCGGGATGTTCTGACACGGCTCGCGTATGGTGGTCGCGTCTCGATGACGGTCGCGTTTCTGGCGATGTTCGGAGCGCTGGCGATCGGGGGAACGCTCGGATCGATTTCCGGATACTACGGACGCTGGGTTGACTCTGTCATCATGCGATTCGTCGATATTATGATTTCGATCCCGGGCATCTTCTTGCTGATTTTCATCGGATCGATGTTCAGACTCTCGCCGATCGGGCTTGCGCTTGTCATTGCAATCGTCGGCTGGGTCGGACTGGCGCGACTGATTCGTGCCGAGGTCCTATCGCTTCGGGAACGCGATTACGTCGAGGCGGCCCGTGTGGTCGGCGCATCGGACGCGCGAGTGATCGGACGACACATCTTCCCGAACGTGTTGCCGCTGGTCATCGTCTGGGCGACGCTGGTCGTCCCTGTTTTGATCATCACGGAGGCTGCGCTGTCGTTTCTGGGCTACGGGGTTCAGACACCGATTCCGTCTTGGGGGAATATGCTGCAGGAAGCCCAGCGCTTCTTCACCCATCAGTGGACGCTGGCGTTTATCCCCGGCGCGATGATCTACATCACGGTGCTGGCGATCAACCTGCTGGGCAACGGCTTGCGGGACGCGCTCGATCCGAGGATCTCAGATTAGTTTCATCTTCGAATCCGGCGTGATTACACGATCGGATACCAGAGTTGCCCGCGAAGGTTTGTCTCAGCGCGATACAGATGCCCGCTTCCGCTCGTTACGTAGAGTGTTGACAGCTTCTCGCCGCCCCAGCTGCAATTGGTTGGACGGTCCCCGGGGACCGGGTGTGTCTGCAACACCCGTCCGTTCGGGGCGAAGACGTAGATCATCGGCCCCGGACCACTCTGCCGCCAGCCCGCACAGGCGATAATGTTTCCCTCAATATCGTGCAACATACCGTCGATGCCCCGGTGCGGTCCGAAGTCGTGCAGGACGGTGTACTCGCCGACGGTTCCGTCTTCGTTGATCGGATAGGCGCGGAGCTCGCGCTTTCGGTCGCTCCCGTAGTCGCTCTGGGCAACATACAGCGTTCGCTGATCCGGGGAGATCAGTAAACCGTTGGGACGCGTCGTATCAAACGTCACCCGGTGGATCGTCCAGCTCCCGTCCGGCTGCGGGTCGGCCCGGAACACCGATTCATGATCAAGTTCCATCGTATGGCGGTCGTCGGAGTAGCGGGGATCGGTAAACCAGATGCGTCCGATGGTGTCGACCGCAAGATCGTTCGGGCTGTTGAGTCGTTTGCCCTCGTACTGATCGACGACCACAACCGTCGGAGCGCCCGGATCATAGCGGACGATGCGACGCCCGTGATCGTCGCGACCTCCTTCGCATGCATAGAGTTGACCGCTGGCGTCGAAGATCATTCCGTTGGCGAGATTGGTGTCTTCCCGCAAGACCGAACAAGTCCCGGTTGACGGATCGAACCGCTGGATGCGGCTGGCGGCGATCTCGGTGAACAGCAGGCCGGAGCCATCCCATGCCGGCCCCTCGATCAATGTTGGAAACTCGGCGAGAATGTCGAATCGCCATTCGTAGTCCATCTGCGGACTCTCGGGCCTGGTTGACATCGTGACTCTCCGTTTCGTTGATTCGCCTGACAAACGCAATGTATGACATAATTGCCCCGTTGTCATCAGGGAGGCTGGACGAAACAGGGTTTGCGCGCCAGAATGAAGCAAACCGGTAACAAACCGAACCAGGGTCACGAACGAGACTACTGTGACTGCGCGGCGCAGGCAATTGAAAGGATCACAGGTCGATGGCGGACCCGGCGAACGGGAAAAAGCGCGTTCTCATTACCGGAGCGACCGGCGTGATTGGCAAGGCCGTGCGGGAGATGCTGTCTGACCGCTACGACCTGCACTATCTCACGCGAACCCCGGCGGACTTTCCCAGTCACGTGGGGGACATAACCGATCTGGAAGGGATCCAGCCGGCGTTCAAGGACATGGATGCAGTCGTTCACCTTGCCGCTTCTTCCACGGTTGAATCGACGTGGGAAGAGGTGCTGCCGAACAATCTGATCGGAACCTACAACGTCTACGAGGCTTCCCGGCGGGCAGGAGTTGAGACCGTCGTATTCGCCTCCTCAAACCATGCTATCGGCGTCTATGAGATCGAAGGCGCCCCGGATCTCTACGAGCTTGATGATCCGCGCGTCTATGATCACACGGTCGATATTCGTCCCGACTCGCTCTACGGGATGTCGAAGGCCTATGGCGAAGCGCTCGGCCGTTACTACGTGGATATGCATGGACTGCGCGTCTTCTGTCTTCGGATCGGATCGGTGCGAGACGCCGACAATCCGCGCGATCCGCGAATTGCCGATGCATCTCCTCCATTGCTGAATCTGGAAACGGCGGAGCAGCGATTCAAGCGGATGCGCGGGACCTGGCTGAGCCGGCGAGACTGCTGTGATCTCATCGCCAGATGTCTGGATAACGAAGACCTCAACTGGGCTGTCGTCTATGGCATTTCGGACAATCCGCGACAGTTCTGGGACATCTCGCACGCCAGGAAGATTCTCGGATACGACCCGAAGGACAGCGCTCCGGAGTAATCGTCGCCAGGCGGTCGGGAGAACTCCATCTTTGGAGCGCACGAACGTGACGGAACGTCACGAGTACAGGGAAACGGGGTTTCGTTCGGCTTCCGCCGCGCGACTGGTGTCCTACAGGAACGGCAGCGAACGGCCTTTCCAGACAGTCACCGCGAAATCCCGGGTAAGGGAGTCCGGAGATGATCATTCGACTGCTGATTGCAGCGGTCATCACACTCGCAGGCGTCATCGGAGTACCGACGGGGTATTTCCCGTCAGAATCGTTTGCGCCGTCGCAATCAGATTCGAACGCTGATGGCGTTCCGACGACCGTCTATTTTGAGGAGACCGGCCAGTACCTGGGAGGCGAATTCCTCGAATTCTGGCGAGATTCTGGCGGACTCCCGGTGTTTGGCTATCCAATAACCAGCGAGTTCACAGAGGACGGAAGAACCGTCCAGTATTTCGAGCGAGCGGTCTTTGAATTCCATCCAGACAATCCGTCAGACTGGCGGGTCCTGCTCCGCCGTCTCGGAGATGACGCGGCCGGCCCTGAGAACCGTCGGAACAGCGCCTTCGACCCGAGCGAGCCGGCGGACGACCAGACATATTTTGAAGAGACCAGGCAAAACCTCTCCAGCCTTTTTGAAGCCCACTGGGAGGCGAACGGCGGCGTCCGGATTTTCGGATATCCGATCAGCTCGGAATTCTCAGCGAATGGGAAGACGTTCCAGTATTTCGAGCGCGCAGTGTTCGAGTATCACGAGAGCAACGATCCCGAGTGGCGAATTCTCCAGCCATTGATGGGAACCGAGGCCGCGGCTGCCGGCGGCGTGGACACGCGGCCGCATCCGAAGCGCGGCGACGTTGCCG
>SKTL01000379.1 GCA_007122555.1 Thermomicrobiaceae bacterium
AGCAGGTTTGCAAGTCCGTTGGACTGGCGCACCAGCAACCCGGCAGACGCGAAGATCAACCCCATCCCGACGAGCGTAGTTAGAAAGAGCGCGCCGGTAACCAGCAGAGAGAGCCAGGCCACATTCAGCACGACCCCGAACAGAACGAGCCCCGCGGCAAGGACGACGGCGGCCGTCAAAACGGTTTCGGCGGCGCCGGCGAGCGTAAATCCGCCGAGCCAGCTCAGGCGGGCGCCGGGTGACAGAAAGAGCGCGGGCAACGTTCCACGGAGTCGCTCGCGGTCAAGGATTTCACCCACCCAGAATATCGTCGTGAAGATAAACGCGTTCGCGGTAATCCCGATAGCAACGTAGCTGACCAGTTCGGTTCTGCCCGACGCGTGAATCAGCGCGGCGATCGCCAGATCGAAAACCGGTCGAATTGTCCAGAGGACGATGTATCCGCCGCGAGACATGATGAACCAGCGATCACGCAGCATGATCAGCATCGCTGCATATGTGATACGCAGGTTACTCAAAATCAAGTTCAGCGCCGTTGCGGGCATTCCGTTCCACCATCCTCAGGAGCGCCGCGCCAAGCGCGATCAGAAACGCTGACGACAGTCCAATTCCGACCAGGCTCGACTGAACGTCAGCGATCGCCGCCCCGCCGAGCAGACTGGCCCGGACCGCGTCCATGCCATGGCTCAGCGGAAAGATGCGCGCGAAAACCTGAAGAATCCCGGGCAGTTCCTGCACAGGCAAGACCGCGCCGCTCAGCAGATAGACGGGCGCTTGCAGGAAGTTGGCGATGACGTTCGCCCGGCGTGTCAGCACGAAAAATCCGGCCAGCACGTAGCCTGATGAGATCGACGCCAGAAGCAATCCGCCGATTGACAGCGCCACAGCCGGAACGCTCGCCACGGACAACGAAATCTGCAGCATCAGCGCGATGGCGACCAGTACCGCAACCGTCGGCAGGACCATGACCAGCATCGACCCGACGCCATATCCGAGCACGACTGCCGACCGGCTCGCCGGAGACAGGAAGAGCGACTGCAGTGTCCCTTCTCTCCGCTCAAATTCGATCGCGTACCCGCTTGCCCAGAGGTTGGACGTCCAGAAGACCATTCCCGCCACACCGATCACCAGGAATCCGGCCAGCGGATAGCCAGCAATGACCGACCGGCCGCTGACGCTATACGTGAGATAGAGCACAAGGAAATAGAGCGTCGGAAAGAGCGGCCAGCGCACGAGCTCGATGGCGTATGCGGCTTGCCGTTGGATGTATCGTCCGGCGGTCGCGCTTAACACGCTCCAGAATCTCGCCAGCTCTGGCATCGTAACCGTTTCGATCGATACCCGGCTCACGCCCGCGCTCCGGCCAGTCCATACTGTCCGCTCCCGGTCAGGGCGAGAAATGCTTGTTCCAGCGAGACCGTGCGAGGTCGAACCGAGAGGACCGGATGTCCGTCCGCGATGAGGATAGGAATCGCCCACTCGGTCAGGCAATCCCCGCGTCCGGAGATCTGCAGGACTACTACCCCTTCCTGGCAATCGGGGAGTCTGATCACGCCGTCGACGCCGGCGCACATGCGCAATGCTTCAATCGTCTCCTCGCGAGGGTTTCCTCGCACGGTAATCTCAATCATCGAACCGGACCCGACCAGCCGTTTGATGCCGGCTGGCGTGTCTTCGACGATGATGCGTCCGCCATCGATGATCGCGATCCGGTCGCACAGTTCATCCGCCTCAGCCAGATAGTGCGTCGTCAGCAGGACGGTCTTCCCCGGCGTCAGTGATCGAACGACGGCGCGCAGTTGCACTGCTGCGTCCGGATCGAGCCCGATGGTGGGCTCATCCAGAATCACGACCTCAGGGTCGTGAATCAGCGCTTTCGCCAGATGCAGCCGTTGCTTCATTCCGCGGGAGAACCCCTCAACCCGCTCCTTTTGCCGCCCAGCCAGCCCAGTCAGTCTCAGCATCGCCTGGACTCGGTCCTCGATCTCTAAGCGGGAGACTCCATAGAGCGTGGCGAAAAAACGAAGGTTGTCGACTGCCGGGATCTTGCCGTAGAGACCCCGATCGCCACCCAGAAGCACGCCCAGGCGCTGGCGTACATCCCGCTCCTGCGCAGCGACATCGAATCCTGCGACGTAAGCATGCCCGCTACTGGGAACGAGCAGCGTTGAGAGCATCTTTATCGTGGTCGTCTTTCCGGCCCCATTCGGACCAAGCAGGCCGAAGACCGTCCCCGCCTCAACGCACAGATCAACTCCATCGACCGCCAACACCGGTTCGCCATTACGGAAGAATCCTCGATGCGGATAGAACTCTCTGGTCAGAGACTCGGCGCGTATTGCCGGCGACTCCTGGCTCATAGCTGCGTCCGTATTCGTGTCTGCAGGCCTGTTCCGGCGACGCGAGCGCCCGCCCGCATGAGATTCAAACCGACCGATTGCCGAATCCAGGTGACGAATCCAGCCGCACAGGTTCGGCGAATCATCACCAATTCAGCCTCGGACACGCGCTTGTCAAAATCCCGGTGAAGTTGACTCCTCCGATAGTCAGCCAGTGCGCGAACAGTGTCACGATCCAGAGAATTGAACATCACAAGAGCCCTTCAACATCGCGTTCATAACGAGAAGTGATCAGAACGATTCCTTAGCGGTTGACATTGCGCGATTCGAGCGTATCCAGAAGCGCGTCGGCCTCTTCCACGGTTATCTCGCCGTTCGCCAGAGATTCCAGGATCTGACGCCATTCATCGTTCGGCGCTTGCTCCCCGTCGCCACCGCTGGCGCGGGCGCCGGATCGATCTGGCGTCGGGGGCTCGGGCGGCGCCGGAGGTTCTTGAGGCGTTTCCGGCGGGTCGGGCGGAGACGGCATCGGGAGTGCTGTGGACGACGCTCCCTGCATCCAGTGAATTCTGATGTCTCCGCTTGAGGTGCGCACGCTCAGCTCGGCGCGCGGTTCTCCCGAACCGACACTACCAACCTGCCGGTTGGAACGGCGGCTCCGCGGTCCACGCTGGCCCACTGAGACCAACGGCAGCTCAGTGTCAATATCGCCACTTGACGTAAACGCCTCAATGCGCGCTGGTAGATCCCGGGGCACTCCCAGTGAAACCGATCCGGAACCGGTGGTTATCGATTGACCGTATGGACCAAACCCGGCCGTGCAACGCACGTCGCCCGAACCGGTCCGGATACTGATCCGCTCCAGATACCCTCCGTTGATCAGAACATTGCCTGATCCACAGTCGGAGGAATAGGCATCCGCCCGGCAGTCGATGACGTCCAGGTCGCCTGATCCGGCCGCCAGCTTGATCGCATCGCCAGTCACTCTCGTGAGGGAGACTTCGCCACTGCCCGCCTTGACGTTGGCGATTGCCTTTAGATCAATCAGGGTGATGTCGCCGGAACCACAGGCTGCGCGAACCGATCCTTCCAGACGAGAGATATGCACGTCTCCGGAACCTGATGAAAGATCAAGTTCGGCCGTCCCGCCGGTTGATTTGAATGAGCCTTTCTTGAGCTTGCAACCAACCGTCTGTCGGGGGTTGTCCAGCGTCAGGTCGCCCTCATAAACTTCCAGTGTCGTGTTGCGCAAGCCGGACGGGAGCTGGACGTGAACCGGAACGCCCT
>SKTL01000190.1 GCA_007122555.1 Thermomicrobiaceae bacterium
GTGTTCGATACCTGGAGCAATGTGCGCGACCAGATCACCACATCCCGCAACTTTGAGTCTCTCGTCCTCGGTTATCGCTGGGACGTTGACCCGGACCAGCATGCGATGTGGTCGTCAGACTCGATCTCGGACGCGTTCAATCTCGGCGGATATATGAACCGGGACGTTGACCGGTTGCTCAACGAGGCGCTCACCACGAACGATGAAGCAACGCGGGCTCAACACTACGCCGAGATGCAGGAACTGGTTCTGAACGATCTGCCGGTGCTGCCGCTGGCCTTCCCGGATCAGGTGCTGGCGGTCGGGCCAAGGTTGCACGGAGAAGAGCAAACCGCTATTCTATTGCGAAATCGAGCCAACGTCGCAGGTTGGGTTCCTGCTGACGCTGGTTTGGACGATGATAGTGATGATGGGTAGTGCGTTGACCCTCGTTTCACAAGCGTGCTACACTCCCGCAGATGTTGAAACCGTGGATTCGTACAAATGCCCCGGCGCCGGGGTTGTGTGATGGTTCACAGGGTGTCAGTATAGAGGTATTCGCAATCCGCGGCGGGACGTCATGAGGCGTTTCAGGGTGGTGGACGGCGCTCGGTGTCAGCGCCAGGTACTCATGGTGAGGGAGAGACGATGGAACCGTTACTTGAGGTGAAGAACCTCAAAACACAATTCTTCACACAAGACGGCGTGGTAAGGGCCGTTGATGATGTCTCATTCCATATCTACCCTGGCGAGACACTCGGAATTGTGGGAGAAAGTGGTTGTGGCAAGAGCATCACAGCCATGTCGCTGATGCGGCTCATCCCGAATCCTCCGGGAAAGATCGTCGGTGGCGAAGTGATCTTCCAGGGTGAAGACATTCTCAAGATGAGCGATGAAGAGGTCCGAACGATCCGTGGCAACAAGATCGCAATGATCTTCCAGGATCCGATGACATCGCTTAACCCCGTGTTGACAATCAACCGGCAGATTAGCGAATCGCTCGAGTTGCATATGGGTATGGGACGCGCGGCATCGCGACGACGCGCGATTGAACTGCTGCAGATGGTCGGTATTCCCAACGCCGAAGAGCGCGTTGATCAGTACCCGCACCAGTTCTCGGGCGGTATGCGCCAGCGCGTGATGATCGCGATGGCGCTTTCCTGCAACCCGTCACTCCTGATCGCAGACGAGCCGACAACCGCGCTCGACGTGACGATTCAAGCGCAGATTCTCGATATTATTCAGACGATCATGCAGGAGCAGAACTCGGCGCTCATGCTGATCACCCACGACCTCGGTGTTGTGGCCGGTATGACGGACCGAATCAACGTGATGTATGCCGGGCATGTTGTCGAGACCGGAACGACTGAAGAGCTCTTCGCCAATCCACGTCACCCGTATACGGTTGGTTTGCTCAATTCGATTCCTCGTCTTGACCTGGCGGAGAAGGAAAAACTGAACCCGATTCGCGGCCTTCCGCCCGACCTCATCGATCTCCCAGACATGTGCCCATTCCTACCCCGTTGCGACTGGGCCCAGGAGAAGTGTGAACAGCAGAATCCCCCGCTTATGGAGGTGCATGAAGCGCATTACTCCGCATGTTGGTACTGGGATGAAGTCAGCAAGGAAGGGCCGAAGGGCTAACCCATGGCAACTGAAACCACACCGCAAGCAGAAGTACGACACAGTGACGGCCGGAAGAAGCTTCTCGAGGTCAACGATCTCCAGATGCACTTCCCGCTGACGCAGGGAATCATCTTCCAGCGCCAGGTCGGGGCGGTCAAAGCCGTCGATGGCGTCTCCTTCGAGGTGTACGAAGGGGAAACCCTTGGCCTCGTGGGAGAATCAGGCTGCGGCAAGAGCAC
Source organism: Thermomicrobiaceae bacterium (assembly GCA_007122555.1). Classification (GTDB taxonomy): domain Bacteria; phylum Chloroflexota; class Chloroflexia; order Thermomicrobiales; family Thermomicrobiaceae; genus SLMJ01. Next base: position 1,845 of record SKTL01000190.1, read on the forward strand.
CACTGGCCGCGCCATTCTCCAGCTCTACAAGCCGACAGCCGGAGAAGTCAAATTCGACGGCCAGGATCTTGTGAAGCTCGACGGCGGGGCGATGCGCCGGATGCGCCGCCACCTGCAGATGATCTTCCAGGATCCGTACGCATCGCTTAACCCGCGCATGACCGTCGGCAGCATCATCAGCGAGCCGATGCAGATTCATAATCTGGTGCCAAAGAACCAGCGCAACCAGCGCGTCCAGGAACTGCTGGAGACAGTCGGTCTCAACCCCTACTTCGCTAATCGCTATCCGCACGAGTTCTCGGGTGGTCAGCGGCAGCGCATCGGCGTTGCCCGCGCGCTGGCGGCTAACCCGCAGTTCATCGTTGCTGATGAGCCGGTCTCGGCGCTGGATGTGTCGATTCAGGCGCAGATTATCAACCTGCTGGAAGAACTCCAGCAAGAGTTTAATCTGACATACCTGTTCATCGCGCACGACCTCAGTGTGGTGAAACACATTTCCGACCGTGTCGCGGTGATGTATCTCGGCAAGATCGCCGAGCTGGCGGACCGCAACGCAATCTATGACGATCCGCTGCATCCGTACACCAAGGCGCTGCTCTCGGCCGTTCCGATTCCGGATCCGGTTATTGAGAAAAAGCGAGAGCGCATCATTCTGACCGGTGATGTGCCGAGCCCGATCAATCCGCCGTCCGGCTGCGTGTTTCACACGCGTTGCCCGTACGTTATGGATGTCTGCCGGAAGGTTGCGCCGAACTTCGTCGACCAGGGCGGCGGTCACTACGTCGCGTGCCACCTGTACCCGAATTCCGGAGCCTAGGCTCCTGGCGGCCTGACGGGTTGTGTTCGGTTTTGGAACACCGGAACCACTGACGCTCGTCGCGATCCTGCTCGCATTCGGCGTCGGGATCACAATCCACGAATTCTGCCATGCATGGTCTGCCCTGATGCTCGGTGACGACACCGCCGCGCGTCAGGGCAGAGTCACGCTAAACCCGCTTTCACACCTCGACCCGATCGGAAGTATCGGCGTTCTGCTGATCGCCGTCGCCGGATTCGGTATTGGGTGGGGCCGGCCCGTCCCGGTCAACCCGGCACGCGTCCGCTGGCGACAACGAGGACTGGCGATCACCGCAATTGCCGGCCCGGTATCCAACATCGTCATCGCAACGATATTCGTGATCCCCTTGCGGTTGATCGATACAACGACAGTCGACCCGAGTATCGTAACGATTGCCACCTACATGGTGCTGGTGAATCTGCTGCTGGCGTCGTTCAACCTGATCCCGATCCCGCCGCTAGACGGTCACAAGATCCTGGTCGGGATCCTGCCGGACTTCTGGTATCCATTCCTTGCGCCACTGGAGCGCTACGGCATCGGAATCTTGCTCGTGCTCATTATGTCCAGCTTCCTCTTCGGCGGCAGTATTCTTCAGGCGATGTACGCCCCCGTCTACGACGCGCTTCGCACCATTATGCTCGGATGAGACTCGTGAACATCGCTCAGGCGCGCTACCGGCTTACGCAAGGCGTTCGGCATCTGGCCAATCGCGAGATTCCCACGGTCGATTCCACCTTGCAGGCGCTGCTGACTCGCGAGCAATGGTGGCTTGTCGAGCGGTTGTGCCCGGCTGACCGGGCCCATCTGCTTCGTGTGCATCAGGCTCTCATCCGGGAAGGCGTAACTGATCACGACCTGCTCCTCGCCGGTCTCCTCCATGACGCGGGCAAAGCCGACGAGCACGGACGCGTCAGATTGATCCACCGAACGCTGAA
>SKTL01000488.1 GCA_007122555.1 Thermomicrobiaceae bacterium
CGTTGACCACGGGATGTTCGATCCGGTTGCGCTGAACCGCGCTCCGCAGACTGCCTCCGGGCCGTTCGCCCGGAAATTTGGCGGAATGGACACCGACTATCACCAGCTCGTCAGGAAATTCGGCTTCGAGCTTCGCCAACTGGGGAAGCATGTGCAGGCAATTGATTCAACAGAATGTCCAGAAATCGAGGATGACCAGCTTGCCGCGCACATCAGCCAGCCGGAGCGGTCGCCGCGTGTTGAACCATTCCAGACCGTCGGGAAACTCCGGGGCCCGCACAGTCCCTGCATATCCGGTCATGGTTTCCTGAGCCTTTCTGAGCGCCAAACATCAGCCAACACGAAAGGCGCCGGGACTATCCGGCGCCTGACTCATCATTCATGCATGCATCGGTTTGAACTACTTCTCGAAATAGTCCGCGTTGATCTTCAGGTACTCCGACCACTGTTCAGGAAGATCGTCTTCGAAAAAGATCGCCTCCACCGGGCAGACCTCGGCGCAGACGCCGCAGTCGATGCACTCATTCGGGTCAATGTAGTACATCTCGGCGTCGTCATCGGAATGAATGCAATCAACCGGGCAGACCTCGACGCAGGAGGCATCCTTGGTCCCGATACACGGCTGAGCAATTACATAGGTCATCGACTTTGATTTCCTTCCTGCGATGGGCGCTCTGGGTCATGATACGTCCGCGCTTTCATCGCACACCTTGCAGCACGTTTGCACGGGAGTATATCACCCCGCAATGCCGGCGCAAGGTGACAGAAATCACATTCCTATGCGGTTTCCCAACCTGTATGTATAAAAACAACGAACGGCGGTTGCGACATGCATCCCGCCGTTCGCGCATTATGACCGCTATCGAGTGATCTGACCCCGATGGTAGAGCCATTTGACGAAACGCAAGCGATGCCACTCCTGACGGGAATCAACATACTCAATGTAAGGATACATCTCGCGCATCTTCTGGAGATGACTAATCTGGTCCTCATTGAATCCGGCGTCCCGCAAATCATCTTCAGTCACTTCGTCTGGGCGTGGATACACGGACATGTGTCCGGTCATGAGTTAAGCGCTCCTGTCCCTGGTGCTCAGACTCTTGATCAGCCTCAGTGCTGATCAACGACACGGCAACGACCTGTCGCTCCCGCTAATCATGTTAACGCACCGTAGGCGCCGAGAGATTCCCGGGAGACGAATACGCATCAGGTTTGGGACTAGACGGCTAACGCGACGACCATGCGCCGTCGCGTTCAATGCCATTCGTAGGTCTGGCTCCGCAGACCGCGCGCCGAACCTATCCCTCGTTGGTGGAGGAATCGCTATCGTCAGCCGCCTCTGGCTCCAGCAGTGTTTCGTCACTGCGGCGCTGTCGCTGCCGCTGCTCGAGTTTCTGCTGGCGGCGCTCGGCCTTCTTCCGCCGCGGCGCCTCGGCGGCGTTCTGCATGCGCTGCATGAAGCGCTCGACCTGGCCAGCGGAGTCAACGATGCGCTGCTCGCCGGTATAGAACGGGTGGCACTTCGGGCAAAGCTCAACCCTGATCTCGGATTTGGTGGAGCGGGTCTGCCAACTGTTGCCGCATGCGCAGGAAACCGTGGCTTCCTGGTAGTTCGGATGAATTCCAGCTCTCATTATTCTCCCCTGAACGGGAACGTCTCCGGTTAGGCCGACGCCGCCGGGTAAACGCTCACCTGCTTTTTGTCTCGGCGAACCGGCTCGAACTTCACTTCGCCGTCAATGAGCGAGAACAGCGTGTAGTCCTTGCCAAGACCGACATTATTGCCAGGGTTGAACTTCGTGCCCGACTGGCGAACCAGAATCGAACCCGCGGTCACAACCTGGCCATCATACCGCTTTACACCACGGCGCTTTGATCGGCTATCGCGACCGTTTCGCGAACTGCCAACGCCTTTCTTGTGAGCCATAGCATTCCTCCTCTGGTGCTCAAATGATCAATATACAGCCGGGCTTCGGCGTTGAGCCGTGCGCGGAGGTAGTCCGCCCATCGGAGATCAGGCGCCGACAATGTCCTTGATCGTCAGGGTCGTCAGCTTCTGGCGATGACCCTGCGACTTGCGATAGCGCTTTTTCGGCCGCATCTTGAAGATACGAATTTTCTTGCCCTTGCCCTGCTCATCGACGCTGGCAACGACCTTTGCGCCATCGACCGTCGGCCGACCAACCGTCACGCTGCCGCTGTCCGACAGCATCAATACGCGATCCAGGGTGACGTCTTCACCCGGTTCGGCATCAAGACGCTCCACCTGGATAGAATCACCGACTTCGACGCGGTACTGCTTACCGCCAGTTTCAACAACAGCGTACACCTGAACTTCTCCCCGCGTCACCCGTTTCAAAAGACAACACAAATGCATGGGTCGCTGGACCCACGACCGTATAGCCTACCAGAGTCCAGCATTCCGGTCAACGCGACTCGCTCCGCCAACACGAATTCTATATCAAGAGCGTGCGGCTCCCTGACCAGCACCCCTCTTAACAGATGTTGCCACACTACCCGTCCGTCAGGAGTTTCATTATTCCCACTCTTCGCGATCCCTGTTCAGGCTTGACCCCAGCACGAATCCAGTGGTGGAATAGACGCATCATTCCAAATACCGGGTCGGCCGCCCGGACTGGGCCCACGATGAGTAATGGCTCGCGCGCGTTGCCGCACTGCATCACTATTGCGTCCTTGAATGAGGAGTTGAGTCATGCGTCTGCCAGTCATCGGTATCCTCTCCGTTCTGCTCGCCATGTTCCTGATCGGATGTACGGCGGAATTCGCCGAACGGCTGCCGGAACAGGACTCAAACGACGTTGAACCGGCGGAGACGCAAGAACCGGCGCCGGAAGTTGGCGAAGAGGAGCCGGATCCGACACCGTCGCCAGTCGAGACTCTCGACGCCGCGCCACAACCCACGCCGACGGCAACTCCACCACCAACCGCGACACCAGAACCGGAATATACGCTTGCCGGCGCCGACTGGCTGGAGCGAGGCCGGCTGAACGTGCTTCTGGCGGGCACTGACCCCGGCTTCTATCACGATGGATCGCGCACTGACGCAATGATGCTGGCGTCGGTCGATCTGGAGACCGGTCATGTCGCACTGTTCGGCATTCCCCGGAGCTTCGGGGATATCCCGCTTCCGGACCATATCGCCAACGTGCTCGGCTACAGCACCTACTCGGGTCAGATCAACTGGCTGTATCGTGTCGGCGAGAACAATCCGGGCCTGTTTCCCGATGCCGTCGATCCCGGGATGCACATTCTGGAGGGAGCAGTTGAGGAACTGCTCGGCGCGCCTGTCGACTATTACGCCAAGGTGAACATGCAAGGGTTCGTCGAGGTGATTGACGCTTTCGGCGGAGTTGACGTGAACGTCCGGCAGCCGGTTCAGGTTCGACTGCTATCCCCGGATGAAGATGGCGGCTGGCGACAATACAACATCCAGCCCGGCGAGCAAACACTGGACGGCGAAGAAGCGCTCGCCTACGCGCGGTCACGGACAGGAACGTCTGACTACGACCGGATGGAGCGCCAGCGCTGTATCGTCGGCTCGGCGATCGATCAAGCCGACCTGACGACGTTGTTACGGATATTCCCGGATCTGGTC
>SKTL01000269.1 GCA_007122555.1 Thermomicrobiaceae bacterium
GATGAAGGGGAAGACGAGATCCTCGACGGAGCTGATGGTCCGTCGAAGCATCCCTGATTCGCCGGCGACCGGGTCTTCGGCCGGGACCGATCCGGTGCGAAAGATCAGCATGGACCGGAAGGCGCTGGCGGCCATCGGGACAATCCCCAGTGGAATGGCCGCGATCGGCGCGATGAGCCGCTCGCCGGTCCAGGGTCCGGACTTCCGTCCGAAGAAGGTGATCTGGGCGGCGGCAGCGGCGGCGCCGAAGAGGATAAAGGGACCGATTTCCCGGAGATAGTGTCCGATTTGCAAGGCCATGGCGACGAAGTCCGGTTGTGTCGGAAACATGGCCTGAGCTACCTCCGGGGTTGATCGGCGGCGTGCGTCATCGCCTCAATGCTCCGCATTCGCGGAGCATTCGAGCTCGAGTCACGGCAATTATGACGCACCGAAATGGATATGGATGTGCGAGCCGATGTCCAGGAATTCCCAGAACCATTCCGCATCCCTGTAGAACAGCCCGACGCACCCGTTTGACGAGAAGCGTCCGAACGCAGCCGGCGAGGACCAGTAGTTCTCGTGGATCGCATATCCGCCGGCCAGGAAATACTGAGTGTAGCTCACGTTTTCCAGGTAGTAGTACGCTGGATCACCTTCCGGAATGCCGACGGTGGCTGAATCCATCGTCTCATTGAAGACACGACGATTGACCTGAAAGCGACCGATCGGCGTGCGGCCGTCGCGTCCGGCGGTGATGATCGCAGCATGGACCGGAGTATCGTCCTCATAGCCAATAGCGTAGAAGGTCGTGAGGTTGATATCGAGCCAGTTGCCTTCAAACACTTCGGGCGGCTCGGACGGCACAAGCGGTTCCACGAAGATCGCGGTAATGAAGCGATCTTCGCCAATCTGGTACCAGCGGTTGTCCTCGACCGTCTGAAGCTCGCCGTCATCGTCCGGGATCTGTTGCACGATCGGATCGCCCTCGATGACGTCGTAGATGACAAGCGGGTGACGACGAAAGGTCGTCCCGACGACGGAGGAATCCGTTGTTGGTTCGGCTCTGATGTTGACGGAGTCGCCAGTCACTGCCCCGAAGAAGATCCCATCGTGCGGGCGAATCGCAGCTTGCCATTCCGGATCGGCCATCATGAGTTCAAGCGGTGTGGGCTCCGGGGTAGGAGTCGGCTCCGGAGTCGGAGTCGGCGTTGGTTCGGGTGTCGGTGTGGGTTCCGGCGTGGGAGTCGGCTCCGGAGTCGGCGTCGGTTCTGGCGTGGCGGTTGGTTCCGGTGTCGGCTCCTGCTCCTCGGCCGTCGGTGTTGAACGGCTGGAACCGTTGTCTTCACCGGTTCGATCCCGTGCGACGCATGCGGCCAGCGCTGCGCCAAGCACCGGCACAGACAAGCCAATTGCCGCGCCCCGGCGGACGAGCTGACGGCGCGACAGCCTCGCGCCGAGTTCCTGTTTAACGAGCGATGATGATGATGGTTTTCGTTTCGACACGTAGCCCCCTCGTGCGCCGTGATCAGCTTCCGTTCCCTCTGCAATTAGACGAACGAAGTCCGAAGTACGTTACATTCCACGAATTAATACGTAATCAATCGCCAATGCCCAGGTTGGCGAGTTGCTGCTCAAGCTGCGATCGGGTGAGTGTTCCTGTCCAGACGTGCGCGACGGTCCCATCGCGATCCACCAGAATACTTCGCGGGATCGATGTTGCTGAATACTCGCGAGAGACATCGAAGTCCTCGTCCAGCAGGAAGATCCAGCTAAACCCTCGTTCGGTGACAAACTCTTCAACCAGTTCCTTGGGCTCTCGTTGGTCAACGCCCAGAATCTCGAACCCGTCATCGGCATGCTGTCGGTAGACAGCTTCCATATCCGGCATCTCGACCCGGCACGGCGGGCACCAGGTTGCCCAGAAATTGATCAGGACAACCTCGCCTCGATGATCAGATAACGCAATCTCGTTGCCGTCAAGGTCGGGAAGGGCGAAGTCCGGCGCTTCTCTGCCAACGCTGACGTTTTCGCCGGACGAAGAGTCGCCGCGTTCGTTCGACCATGCCCAGGCGAACAGGGCGATTGCTCCGGCTATCAGGAGAATCGCAATCGCGGTCAGATTGCTCTCGGGCGCGGCGGATTCAGGATCCCTGACGCTGTCCGGCGTCTCGCTCTCGTTATCTTCCTGCGGTGATGTTGATTGATGCTCAGTCAATTGCTCTTCACCAAATACCTATTTCACTCCGGCTACTGAACAGTGAATCGTTCAGGTGGTAATCTCAGCGTAACGGATGCCGGGGCTGTTGAACGTAAGCTAGCTTGCATTCAGCCGCGTGACGGATCCGACTACGTACCCAATGATACGAATTCTGACCCGATCCGTGTTGCTCATAACGCGCCAGCGCGCTGCGTCATTCCGCAATCTGTGACTGAAATGCACGCTTTCGGGTCATTTCGAACGCGTGCATGAGCCGTTGCCGGCACACCTGATCGGATTTGTGGACTGGATCGCGCAAGGGGGGTTGCATCATGGCCAGAGATAAAGATCAGTCCAATCGGGATCGTAAAGAGGCTTCGCCAGGCAATCCGTTCAAGCCGGCGTCGCTGAAACCGATGCAGTTGCGGAATGATCCGGCGCGGGATGTCTCCAGCGCGGACATTCGCGCGCGAGACGTGCCGCTCGTCCCGTTCGGAGATCATGCCTCGCCAGCGAATCCGGTGAACGAGAACAGATATGCGTTTGCGCCGGTGCGCGAGGTCCGGCCGGATCTGAAGCCGGAGGAGAGCCGGCAGTACCAACTCCGTCCGATAACCGTCACGCCGGTACAGATGCAATTGCTGCGAGACCGGCGCATCAAGGCGCGTGAGCTCGGTTGGAGCATCCAGGGACACCGGATTCGGATTGGTGAATAACGGAGAATCGCCGGCTACCAGGAGAGCTCAACGAACTCGCGATCAAAGTACACCAGTGGATCCACTGAGTTGCCGAGCGAGAGGTCGACGATTTCACCGATGAACAGCGTGTGATCGCCCGCGGGGTACTGCGCCCAGGGCCGGCATTCGATCCACGATATACAGCCGTCGATCAGCGGCGCCCCGAGGGCGCCAAGCCGATGCGGCACGCGGGCGAAATCAGGATCGGCGAGCGGTGTCTGGCCGGAGAACTGCTCGGCGAAGAAGGTATGCTCTCGAGCGAGCACGTTGATAACGAAGCCGTCGGCCCGGAGCAGGCGCTGATGGCTGTTGATTTCCTTCAATATGCTGACGCAGGCAAGCGGCGGGTCCAGCGAGAGCGCTCCGAAGGAGGACACAGTCACTCCATGAAAGGCTCCGTCGCTCACGCTGGTAATTACCGCGACCCCGGTCGGGATGCGCGCCATCACATCTTTGAACTGCTGGGAATCAACCACGTCGCCACCTTCTGCTCGCTCCGTTTCCGCCATTCCTAACCGTACCGGTTTCGAAACTGCGTCGCCACAACCGTTTATCGCGCGAACACCCTGAACGGGAGAACCCGGAATGCCAGGATCTGACGTTACGCCGCGGGAGCTGATTGACGCCGGACAGCGCACGACTGTTGACGGAATGGACGTGTTCTGGGTCAGTGCCGGGGACCCGCGCGAACGTCATCCC
>SKTL01000421.1 GCA_007122555.1 Thermomicrobiaceae bacterium
AACCCCGGGCCGTCTGTCGCCAGCTCGAGTATCTGCCCGTCAGGATCGAGAAAGTAGACGCTCTTGAAGTACGTGCGATCCCGAATGTCAGATGATTCGATGTCGTGTCGGCTGAGGTGTTCCTTCCAGGCGTTCAACGCGTCTTCGTCCGCGACGCTCAGGGCGAGGTGGTGCGTCACGCCGGTCCCCATCCGGAACGGTCGGAACTTTCCATGCGGGTAGACAAAGTACGTGATGATCGTTCCCGGAGCGCCGCCGCCCAGACCAAAGTAGAGATGCGGAGAGTCGGGGTTGTCGAAGTTCACTGTCCGCTTTACGGTTTGCAGGCCAACAATCTCGTTGTAGAAGCTACGAATGCGATCCTCCTTCGTTCCGATTACCGAGATGTGATGGATCGGTTCCAGGGCCATCCCGGGATCGATTGATTGCACCGGATCCGGCCACGTTTCGAGCTCAATCGACTCTTCATCCCGCATCCCAGCCATGACGTGATATGGCGGGTGTTTCACGCTGGTCCCGAGCTGATCGGCTGACTCGTCGACGGAAAACCCGGGCCCGCGGGTCGCGATCTCCAGAATCAATCCGTCCGGGTCGTTGAAGTAGATACTGGTAAAGTAGACCCGGTTGTACGGTCCCCAGACCCGGACTCCGTTGTCGGTGAGCCAGCGCTTCCAGCGGAGCTGGGTGTCGGTGTTATCGGTGGTGAGGGCGACGTGATGAGCGCCGCCGATGCCCTCGTTTCCGCGTCGTGATTCCGGCCAGACGAAATAGCTCAGCAAGCTTCCGGGGCTTTCGGAGTGATCGCCGAAATAGAGATGCCGGGAGTCCGGCTGATTGAGGTTGACTGTTTGCTTCACCAGCCGAAAGCCGAGCAGCCCGGTGTAGAAGTCATATGTGCGCTGGGCGTCGCTGCTGACCATGGTTGCGTGATGAATACCGGAGATGTCCACGAAGTTGCCTCTCGTTTGCGCCGGGAGCTCAAGATAGTTCCGTTGTGTCCGTTTCTGTGCTACAAGCACAGGACGTCAATGCTGTAATTCTTAACGCGAGACGGCTGGCAAGATTCCGCGCCGGTCTCGGGAATCGTGGAGCTCTGAATGTCAGATCGGTCTCGGGGACATCTGGTGGTGGCGCTTCCGTTCGACGCGGTCGAGTTCAACGAGGTGTACCGGAACTATACCGGCGCCGGGGGCTACTTCGCCGCCAACAACATCTTCAGCCGGCTGGTGGTTCTGGATGTTTTCGATACCGGCGAGATCCATCCGGATCTTGCTCGTCGATGGGACATCCTGGATGACGGTGCGCGGTATGTTTTCCATCTGAACCAGGATGCCCGCTGGCATGATGGAGCGCCGGTGACCGCGCACGATGTTGTCTACACCTATCAGCAGGTACTGGAACACGGGTATCACGGGCTTTCCTGGCTGCAGGATATTCGGGAGATTTCGGCAGTCGATGATCATACGGTTGATTGCCGGCTGCAATCTCCGAACGCCGCGTTTCTCGCGCAGCTCGGAGCCTTCGTCTTCAGTCACATACTGCCGCGGCATCTCTACGACGGGACAAACTGGGAAGACAATCCTCACAATCTTCAACCGGTTGGGAGCGGGCCGTTCCGGTTCGAGAAGTGGGTCCCCGGCGATCGTATCGAACTTGTCGCCAACGATGACTACTTTGGCGAGGGTCCGTATCTCGACCGAATCACCTATCGCATCATGCCTGATCGCGACGAAACGTTTGCCGCGCTGGAGTCAGGCGCAGTTCACTTCGCTGTCCGGGATGTCCCCTGTCAGCGAATCGATGAGTGGAAGGCGAAACCAGGCGTCGACATGATGTTTCATCCGGGCAACGCGATCGCGTTCCTGTCGTTCAATCATCGGAAAGCGCCGTGGAACGATCGCCGGGTGCGCGAGGCGATCGGACGGTTGATCGATCGTTCGACGATCGCCCCGAAGATGTGCCCGCTGGCGAGCGCCCCGGTTCACTACTATCACGAACGGATCGGATGGGCCTTTAATCCGGACGCTCGTGCGCCTGAGCATGATCCCGCGGGAGCGGCGAAGCTGCTGGATGAGGCCGGGCTGACTCCGGACGAAAACGGTGTCCGATTGCACTGCCGGCTTTCGAATCGGACCGTGTTTGCGCATTATGATGTCGCTGCCGACGAGATAGCTGCGCAGCTTGCAATTGCCGGGATCGAGGTCACGACGGAGTCGCTGGGGCCGGTTGAGTGGAAAGAGCGCGTCCAGGATGCTGGAGACTTTGATCTCATCATTGAAAGTGGCGACATTGGTCCTGACCCGCAACTCATGGCCAGCTTTCTGACGTCCGACGGCCCTCGGAACGTCTCCCGTTACGTCAATCCGGCTGTTGACGACGCCTTCCAGAAGGGTCGCGCCTCGATAGGCCTTGAAGAGCGCGGTATGCACTACAAACGACTGCAGGCGATACTTGCGGAAGATATCGCCCGGATTCCGCTCATCCAGCACGGCGAGCATCTTCCGTTCCGTCCGGAGTTCACCGGCTGGTCCTGGTCCGATGACGTTCGGGGAACCGCCCCGTTCTGGCGCCACGGCGCGGTGAGGTTGGCGGAGTGAGGGTGTACACTTCCGTCGTTGACCCGGCCGCGCTGACTGTCGCAGCAAGTTACCGGTCAGCACAACTCCAAGAGACTGTCAGTGATACTGTCAGTAGTTCTTTACGAAGCCGACCGGGCCGACGACACGTTAACCTGTATGCATTACGTTTCTGATTCACCTCAACAGGGAGCTGCAATTGCACAATCGAACACAGACGCGTCGATTCACCAGCATTCTCGTCCTTCTCGCGGTTATTGTTGCGGCGCCGGCCTTTACCCTTGCGGAAGCGCCGGCCAACGAGTATTTCGAGCGCACCTGGCAGCGGACTGATCAGCAGGTCGCCTCAAGCGAAGTGACCCGCACCTGGATATGGGGTCCGAGCGGCTTCACCCCGGGCTGCATGGAGCCGTACTTCAAGACTGCCGACGGCGAGCGTGAAGTTCAGTATTTCGACAAATCCCGCATGGAGATCACCGATCCGCTGGCAGATCGCGATTCTGATTGGTTCGTCACCCAGGGACTGCTAGCGACGGAAATGATCACCGGACAGATGCAGGTTGGCGACTATGAGCACGTCGACTGGGGACCGGCGCAGGTCCACATCGCTGGCGACGCAGGTGGAGGTTCTCCGAGCTATGCTGATTTCGCCCCGCTGATGACCGCGCCCCCGCTCGATGAGAACCAGGTCATTACCCAGACGCTGGACAGCAATGGAACGGTCGGAGAGGACCAGTCGTACGGTGACTACGGGGTGACGGCTCAGGAGTATGTTCCGGATACCGACCACCGGGTCGCTTCGGTCTTCTGGGACTTTATGAACAGCCAGGGACCGATCATTGAAAACGGCGTTAGCTCGAGCGGTCCAATGTTCGCCAATCCGTTCTACGCGGTCGGCTTTCCGCTTACCGAGGCGTACTGGACGAGCGTTGCGGTTCGCGGCGTTCAACAGGACGTGCTCGTGCAGGCGTTCCAGCGTCGCGTTCTTACTTATACGCCGGGGAATGATGACGGCTGGCAGGTTGAGGCCGGGAACGTCGGGCAGCACTACTACATGTGGCGCTACGGCCAGGCGCCGAGCGATTCGGCTGATGCCTGCCCCGACACGATGATGGTGATGTTCCACGTTCACCAGCCGGACGGGGATGGCGGTTGGGAAAGCGTCGCGTTGACGACGACCAGGGAAGTCTGGCACCCGAACGATGTGGCGACCGGAACCTGGTTCTCCTACATTGACGACGGGAGCGAAATCCCGCAACCAAATTCGTCCGGAATCCTGGTGGCTGATCACAGCTACACGACTGTCGCGGGTCAGCGGATCCTCTCCGGAATGACTGCTCAGATCACCCAGATTGATGGACCGACCACGGGTTCCGCATTAATTGAAGCCGGTAGCTTTTCGCTCGGCACTGATCCGCGTGCGCCAGGAAGCCAGTTCAAAGGATCCGGATCGATTGAATACGACACCGGGACTGAATCCGGCTCCCTGGCCTTCGACGTCGCCGCAACGAGTACGAGCACCTTCCACGTCTTTCTGGATGGTCCGGCGCCGCCGGTGTTTTTCAGGTAGAAGTCAGCTGAGAATCGAGACCGAACCCCCCGATCGGCATGGCGACGGTGGGGGTTCGGCCTTTTCGATCAGGGTCACGGGCGAGCCTGTTCGATCTTTCGGGTAGAATTAAGTCATTCAACAGGACGAGATGATCACGAAGAGGTCACGTCATGGTTGTCGACCGCAAACCGACCGTTGAGTCATTGGGGAAGGTGTACGCCGATCTCGTGCGCGACGACGAGTCGGTGCGCGAGCTCTGGGTCTCGGCGGACAGCGAGGGGTTCATCGTGTCGATCCTGACGGACGAAATCGACGCCGACCACGAGCGCCGGCTCTACGCGCTCGCCTCCGGCGTGCAGCAGCGATTTCCGGACGCGCTGTTCGAGGTGCATGTCCGAAATCGGGCTAACTACTCGTTTGACTCACTGGACCAGATGAAGTCGGCTCTGTTGCCGACCGTAGCGAAGAGGATTCCTCTGGAACGTTGAGCGAACGACCGGATTTCGTCAACGCTCACCTCATGCTTGCTGACGAAAATGTCGAAGTGGCTCGCAGGATTCGCGCCTTACAGCCATGTCCATTCCGTTGGGTCGGTGTCATCGGATTCTATGCGGCTGTTCACTACTTGAGCGCCTACTTCTGGGAGCGTGATCAGACTGTGGTCAATAGCCATCGACATCGGAATCGGCTTATCGGCGCCGATCCGTATCTCGCGGGAATTCGCGGGAATTATGAACGCCTGTACCTCTTCAGTCTGGATGCCCGCTACGAGATACGTGTTGAAGCGAAGCCACATTTCGTAGACAGTCTAATCGATGTCGACCTGGAAACGGTCAGACAGATCGTGCTGTCTGACCTCCCGGGTTGACGTGACTACTCCCACCGCAGCTTGATCTCGAGCTCCGGGATCTCGTCCCCATGAACGACATCTCGAAGGACCAGCCGCACCGGGTGATGCCGGGCGATCCGGATGTTCAACGGGCGTTCACCGCCCTGATCGAGCATATCCCGCAACCTGACGCGCGCCCGCGGCTGATCGCCCTGTCCCACAAAGAGGAGCAACTCGCCGTCGAAGATCCCGTCATCCTGGCTGAGCGACACCAGTAACGCGGTAACGATGCCCCGTGACTCGAAGCGATCCTTCTCGTACAACACCAATTCCCGTTCTGAAACGTCAGGTCGTCCGCGATAGAGGAGCATTGTTCCGCCGCGCTCTTCAATCTCGCGCGTACGAGATTCCGAGGCAACTGGCTCAAGTGGTGCGAAGTCCATGGGCGACTCGGCCAGATCCATGCTGTACCGTATTCCCGGTTCTGGAGAGGCCGGCATTGACTGGTAGACGAGGAAGTCATCCGACCATCCGGTCGGCAATGCATTCGGCACGATCGCCCCGCGCTGAACCAGTTCTCCGGCTTCCTCGCGCACGGCGATGAAGGATGTCTCCGAACAGATCAGGCCGTAGCGTAGCGATTCGGCAACCAGTTGCTCCCGTATGCCGTTCCCGGCTGGCCCGGCCCGTCGAGGACGGCTCCATCGAGCGGTTGGAGACATCTGCTGATACTCGAGCGCGTTAAGTCGCCGGGCGCCGAAGATCGCTTTGATCGAGCTGTCTGACGGGATGGTGTCTCGAAAACCAGACGCGATGGGGCCATCGGAACTGGCCAGATCGAAGGAAATCGCATCGTCGGCGCTGCTGGAGCGCCCGGTCACCCAGATCGGGCGACCCGCCGGGAGATCGCCGATATCGATGGTTCCCGTCTCCCCAGTGACACTGTCATAGTCGGACACTGGACGGCCCATCACCCAGACATCCGGCCGGTTGATCGTTAGTTCGAGACCGATCGCCGCGGGCCGGTCCCAGAAGCTCATAATGTCATCGAGAGCGGTGGCGATGTCGCCTTCATCGGGGTCGCTGGTCAGGAAGCTCGCCTGTCCCCCGCCGATCGCGACGAGCTCGTGAACAAGATGGGCGTTCGGCGCGGCATCGATGCAGAGCATGCTGATGCGCCGTCGATTCGAGCGATCGGATTCGGCGCGCGCGAGCGCAAGGTTGTCCCGGGCGTTCGAAACCTGTGCGTCCGTGATGATAATGATGTGGCGAGCAAACTCGCCGGAAGTCCGGCCGCAGGTGATCGCTTCCTCCAGTGCTCGTTCGAGCTCGGTGCCGCCGCTATCATCGTACGCGTCTACGAACTCCTGCACCGTGGTGACGTTCTGCCGGCTGGCCGGGACACAGACCCGCGAGAACCATCGGGTATCGGAATGAAACAACCCCACGCTGAAGTGATCATCCGGACGAAGGCTGGAGAGGAAGCGGCGGACGGCCCAGTCGGCAGCTTTCCACTTTGCGCCGGTCATCGATCCGGACCGGTCAACCAGCAGAATGATCTCCCTCGGTTTGGTCCGGCCGTCATCTGATTTATCCGGGGGTGTAACAAGAGCCAGGAAGTAGTCCTGCTGCTCGGCTTCATCGAGATAATGGTAGGCCTGCAATGTGCTGTGAGAGTCGTGCGCCGGCAAGGTCAGGTCGAGAACCAGATCACGATCCGGAATCACGTCCCCGTCGGCCAGCTTCACGTGCATTGTCGCGCTGCCGTCGGATGTGATCGCGTGCGTCTTGCTTGACACCGAAGATGCCCCAGCCACTGTCAGATCAAGCTGAAATCGGTGTCCGGGGTCGAGCATTGGCGTCAGTGGTTGACCGTGTTCATGTCTTCCGCCAGCTCCCGCCATCGAGGTGTACCTTGGCGCGGGAGTCAGAGGAATCCGGAGCTGGAATCCGCTGCGGTTCGGCGTAAGAGACTGCACGCAATCAGTGACGACCTCGACATCCTGGCCCGATTCGATCCCGCTGATATGAAGCGAGAAGACATCCGGCGATTCCCTGGTGAGCAGGATAGCCTGGTGACCGGTGGCTCGGGCGTGATCGTATGCTTCTTCTGCATCGTTCCGGTCGGCCAGCTCGGCGCGAATCCGGACATCGCCGAATGCTGCCTGCACGCCAGTCACCGCAGCGTCGCCGGGAAGCGGGAACCGGTAGACCGCCTCGAGGACTGGCCCTCCTGACTCGTCCGGATGACCGAAAAGATGGGTAATCCGCAAGTTCGCAACAGGACCATGCACCGCTCCGGTCAGGCGCGTGTGCTTGAGCGGCATGAAGCGCGGGCTCAGTTCGTCACCTTCTCCCTCACTTGATTGTCTATCCGGGTGTTGCACGATCTCAATGTACGCCGCTCCGGGCGGGTTGCTGTTCTGGTACGCCTGTGGATTCAACATGTCAGGTCTCCTCTCCGGCGGGGCCGCCGCCGTGTTGATAGTCTCGTAACAGTCGCCGAATGCCCCGGAGGATCAACCCGCGTCCATCCTCATCTTGAACCAGCGGATGATCGGCTGGCATGGTCAACGAAATGCCGTCGCCGAGATCAATTTCCATACGCAACGAGAGCTGGCAGTTATCGGATTGATCTGTTGGATCAACCTGGTCGATTGTCTGCTCGGTATCTGTTCTGGACGTCGCCCGGTATCGACCCGTTCGGCCGGTGAGGTACGCCCAGCGCTGCAGGACGGCGTTCAGATCCGCCGGTCGGGCGAACTCCTTTGGATCGACCGGTACCGGCGCCGTGACGGACTCGGGCAACGTATCGATAACCAGTTGTTCCAGCGACCCATCGGCTCGGCCCGCCAGGTCCTGCCGAATCTCGTTCAGCCGGTCCCCGGCATGCTGGCGGGCCTTGATGTAGAGCACCTGCAACAGGTGACGGTAGTGGTAGATCGCCAGGCGCCGATCTCCTTCGGGCGGATCCACAAGGTCGCTTGAAATGTAGTAGCGGATCGTTCGGCGGTTCATCTGCGCGCTCGCCGTTATCTCCGGCAGTGGTTCCAGGCCGAGCGACCAGACGAATGCAGTGCCGATCGCCGCGAGCTCGTCAATGCTCCCGCTCGACCACGTTCTCCATTGCGTTAGCGCCTCGGTGATTCGGATTGCAGACATCGATCATCCATTTCGCGGAATCAATCGTAGTACAGTGATTATAACAGTGTCATAATGAATATCAAGCGCAATGATCTTGGACTCCGACCACCTCCTGGAAGTAGAGGTTCATCTTCTGACGAACTTTCGAGACTGATTCACCGTGCAATTCAAGGCTGTGCAGGCGGCTGACACCATGGTCGACAGGAAAGGCGACAATCGCGGCCGGAAATTGCGAGGAGCCCTCTAGTAGGCGTTTTCGTCCCGGAAAATGAGGATCAGCGTCTTGATGATGATCTTGATGTCGAAGAGCGGCGACCAGTTCTCCACGTAGTAAAGATCGTAGCGGGTGCGCTCCTCAATCGACGTATCGCCGCGCAGGCCATTGACCTGCGCCCAGCCGGTTATTCCGGCTTTCTCGCGGTGCCGGGCCATGTAGCGCGGGATCGTCTGCCGGAATTGTTCGACGAAGTGCGGTCGTTCCGGCCGGGGTCCGACCACGCTCATCTCGCCGAGAAACACATTGATGAACTGTGGGAGCTCATCCAGCGAGTAACGGCGCATGAAGCGGCCGAGTCGGGTCGGGCGCGGATCGTTCGGGCGGGCGAATACCGGTCCAGTCGAATCCTCGGCGTCCACCGGCATCGAACGGAACTTGAGCAAGTTGAACGGTTCCCCGTCGTGCCCGACCCGTTCCTGAACGAAGAACACCGGCCCGCGTGAACCGAGCTTGATCAGCATTGCAACGACCAATAACAGTGGAGACAGGAATATAAGGACGCCAGTGCTGATGGCGATGTCCATCGCTCGTTTCATGCTGCGGTCCCAGGCGCGCAGCCCGACATTGCGCACCGTGACCATCGGCAGGCCGCCGAGGTCGCTAATGCTCAGTTCATCGTTGGTGATCAGGCGGAACGTGTCGGGGTAGATCTTGATGTTTACCGGCAGATCCATCAGCTGATAGACGAGGTCGAGCAGATCGTTGTGCGCCACCCCTTCCGGGGCAATGATAATCTCGTCGACTTCATGCCTTCGGGTGACCTCGGCAATTCGCATAGTCGTTCCGTACACCGGGAGCCCGGCGAATTCTCGCGGCGTTTCGCCTGTCTGATGATGAGCCAGGAATCCGACGACCTCGTAGCCAAGATGCGGCGTGTTCTGAACATTGTCGAGGAGCAGGCGACCGGTTGGCTGCGTTCCGACGATCAGCAATCGACGAAGCGCCAGTCCCCGGGAACGGAGCGAGCCAACGACTGAACCGTGGGTCAGGCGTCCGGCGGCGACGGCAATGATCGCCAGGAGCCAGCCGAGCAGGATTACCCGTCGCGAGATCACTACCTCCGGGCCCAGAAGCAGTACAGCGGCGGTCAGACCGAAGATCGCGCCCAGCGTGAGGTTGGTGCAGACTTTGTAGAACTCGTCAACTCGGGATGTCCCTCGCCCGAGCCGATACATCCCGCCGATCGTGAACGTCACCAGAATCGCGATGACGCCGATCCCCATTGCAGATCCGAGTTCAGCAGTGTTGACGTCCGAGCGGAGTTCGAAGAGATTCAGGCGCTCCGGCGCCCACCAGGCGGTCAGCAACCCGGCAGTGATCAGAATCGCATCAAGGAGAAAGAGGCTTGCCTGAAAGGCTGAGCTCGCCAGGCGGTCGCGAGAGTGATCGCGCGGGCGGACAGCCTCGGGAGCTGCTACTCGCGAGCCCGCTTGTTCAAAGCGTGCTGGAACGCCACTTCGACTCATTGTCACGCGCCTCTCGGCATTGGCGGTAACTCCTGGATGTCAGCCTACCTTTTTCGACCGTGCGGGTCGGAACAGGTTCCGCACCAGCGCGAATAACCCGCGCCCAATGATACCCGCTGTTATCAGCCAGTTTACGGCAAAAAACAGGTCTGGTGCGTAGTGTTTCCGATGAAACAGATACATCGCTCTGTAGAACTCGACGATCAGCCGGTAGCTCTGCCGCGAGCTGGTGGCGCCTTTGTAATGTAGCACGGTTGTGGCCGGGTGATAGTAGACTCGCCAGCCGTTTTGCTTGATCCGGTACGCCCAGTCGAGGTCTTCTCCATACATGAAGAACGAATCGTCCATCAGACCCGTTTCGTCGATGGCGTCGATTCGAACCATCATGTATGCGCCGACAACCGAGTCCACTTCAACGGTCTGATCCTCGTCGAGGTAGGTCAAATTGTAACTGGCGAATCGTGGCGAATCCGGGAAGAGCAGCGAGAAGCCGGTCAGTTTCCAGAGGGCGTTGACGGGTCGCGGGAACGAGCGGCGGCAGGCGAGATCGAGAGTTCCGTCGCGGAGGACCAGTTTTGGCCCGACGACACCAGCATCGTCGTTGGAATCAAGAAAGTCAGCCGTGATCCGCAGGCTGTCCGGTTCAACAAAACAATCGGTATTCAGCAGGAGCGCGCTGTTTCCGGCCGGCTTGCCTGCATCTCGCCAGCGTTCCAGGATGCGCTGCAGCGCCAGGTTGTTGGCCGCGGCGTAACCGAGGTTCCGACTGGAAGCGATCAGTTCGACATCCGGGAATGCGTCCCGAACCAGATCGACTGAACCATCGCGAGAACCGTTATCGACGACGAAAATGGAGATCGGCCGATCGACCCTGCTCGCAAGCAGCCGGTTGAGGCAGTGTTCGAGCAGATCTCTGGTGTTGTAGTTGACGATGACGACCGATATACGCTTCATGCCGCAGATAGTATCGTGCGACCGTCCGCAGGTTTCAACCGTTTCTCAAAATCAACGGTTTTCCGGCGCGCTCAGCGGGTCCGGTTCGTCACGAGGCGCCAGCAGCGACGCCGAGATAACAAAGGCGGCCGACAGCATCGCGACCAGCACGCCAACGGCGATCAGCAATCCGTCGACCCCGATAACTCCGAGAACCGCGCCGTAGAGCAACGGCATCAGGGCCTGACCAAGACTTCCCGCTGAGTGAAAGAGCGAGACGTAGGTTCCCATACCGCGAGACCGGCCAAGATCTACTGCGGCTGTCGCGGTTCCGGCGACCAGTCCGGCAATCGCGAACCCGGCGATCAGCATGGCGATCGCCGCGACCCAGACAGGCTCCGTGCCGCCCAGCAGCGCCATCCCCAGGACGGCCCCGATTCCGCCTGTCACGAGTAGCGGTTTCACGCTCATTTCGTCAGCAATTCGCCCCCAGACCGGCTGGGCAGCGGCGGTCACGAAGGCGGCGATCGCCAGCAAGGCGCCGGTGATTACTGGACCATAGCCTCGAGTATCGGCGAGCAGCGGGAAGAATGACATGATGATCAAATTGGATGGCGCGACGATGAAGTTATAGCCGAGAAGGAGCTGCGCTCGAGCATCCTTCGGTGGTTTCTTCTTTTCGCCGGTTGATGCTGATTCTTCGGCAGCGGTGTATTTTCGATCGACCCCGAGAACGAGGAAGGTCGAAATCACCCCGGCAGGAATCAGGGCAAAGAACACGGCGCTCGGTTGAAACTGCGCCGCCAGGGCGCCACCAGCCAGCGGCCCGATGGCGTAGCCCATCCACTGGGCCAGGTTGTAGCGGGCCATTGCCGCGCCACTTTTTCCGACTGCGTGCCGACCCAGCACCGTCATAACCATTGGCAGGACGATCGCTGACCCGATGCCATGAAGCATCCGGGCGGCGGTGAGCGTGACCACACTGTCGGCGAAGTAGTACGCGAGGGCGATCAGCACGTAGAGGGCGTTGCCGAAGAGAAGCAACTCGCGATAGCCGTATCTGTCGCCCATGCGGCCGATCCACGGTCCGATGATGATTCGGGTCGCGTAGATAGCGCCGACAACCACGCCGATCCCGACGCCACCAGCGCCAAGATCACGTGCATACGGGGTCAGTACTGGCCACAGCGTTGCAACGCAGCCGACGTTGATGAACACAACCCAGAGAAGCAGCGCGGCTCCGCCCCGATTCGCGCCGTTGTCCGTCTCAGCCATCGATTTCTCCCTGCCCGGGAAGCGCGTGTGAATCTGCCTGAGACGTTATATCAGGATTTTGCGAACTGGGAACCTGTCAGAATGAACCAGGATTGTTGTGCGGGCTGCACGAGATTGTTACACGGAGCCTGAACAATTGACGTCGCGTCAACGTCGGCTGTCGTAAAAGGAAGACGTAAACGGCGGCGCAGAACAGGAGTGCAGCAATGAGAGTCCGAGTTGAAAACGTTCTTGACGCACCGGCGCAGTGGGTCTGGGAGATGGCGCAGAAGCCATCCACGCTACAACATGTCTCCTGGCCGTTGTTGGTGTTCAAGCTAATCGGTGCCAAAAGACTCCCTGATCGCTGGCAAGCGGACACCCTTCAGGTTCGCCTCCAGATTTTCGGCATAATTCCCGCCGGAACACAGACGATTGCGCCATCGATGAGTCATCACGGACCGGAAGACGGAAACGGCGCCTGCTGGCTGCGTGACAATGGAAGCGGCGATATTGCGCGCGTCTGGGACCACTGGATCAGAATAACGCATGTCGATTCACGGACGACTCACTATGTCGACGACGTCCAAGTAAAGGCGGGGATCCTTACCCCGTTCGTGGGCCTGTTCGCCCATCTGTTCTACCGATATCGGCAGTGGCGCTGGCGACGATTGGCTGCTCGACTTGGTCAAACCATGTCATGGCCGGACGAGGCAAGGTCTCTCTGACATCGTCCGCCCCGGCGGGAACGTCCGTCTTGCGTCCCGCTCTAATACCGCCACGCGTGATAGTGCCGGCCGACGTTGCCCATCTCGACTTGCCAGCCGTCGGGATTGGCCGGGGTGTAGGTCAAGCAACGTCGTTCGAAGCATTGAAGCAGGACATCTCGTTCGTTTCCGCCGA
>SKTL01000002.1 GCA_007122555.1 Thermomicrobiaceae bacterium
CGGCCGTCCCGGTCCCCAGGGGCTGTCCCAGGTTGGCTCGCCGGGC
This sequence comes from Thermomicrobiaceae bacterium, assembly GCA_007122555.1. Lineage (GTDB taxonomy): Bacteria > Chloroflexota > Chloroflexia > Thermomicrobiales > Thermomicrobiaceae > SLMJ01. The sequence continues at coordinate 47 of SKTL01000002.1, forward strand.
TGAGCTGCCTGCCAGAGGATGAAATCGAGCGGGTCTTCCTTCTTGTCGTCGGTCGGATCTCCGCCCCGCTCGGCGAGCAGATCGTACATCACCTTTCGCTCGTAGCGAGAGAGAACGCCATACTCCGGGTTGCTGTTGACCCGGTAGTAGACGGTTCCGTCGACCTCGTAGGCATTGCCGTTCGCGATCAGTTTCCGGCACATCTCGATAATCGTCTCCGCCTCCTCCGAGGCGCGCGGGTAGACGTCCATCGGCAGCATGTTGAGTGCATTGAGATCTTCGTGAAACTGACGGATGTAGCGATCCCCGAGCCGGTCCCAGCGTTCACCAGCCTCGTTCGCTTTACGGAGAATGTCATCGTCAATATCGGTCACGTTCTGGACATACTTCATACGCCAGCCGAGATGCTGGCTCAAACGGTTGATTACATCAAAGGTGAGGTAGGTCATCGCGTGACCCATGTGCGTCGTATCGTAGGGAGTGATCCCGCAGACATACATACGCACAGTTTCGTCATCGGCGGGAGCAAATGGCTCCTTCTCGCCGGACAGGGTGTTAAAGAGTTGCACGCCGCCTCCTGTTATCCCGATCTCCCGAACCCGGCAACCGGGCGCCGGACTGCACTATGCTACCACCGAAAACCAGCCTCCGGATGCATGTAACAGCAGTCAGATCGCCAGCATTCCGGATATGGCAGTCTGGTCGCAGCGCTCCAGGGGCGGGATTGTCCGGTCCGTTTCGTCAGCCTGTCGTTTAGAATTGAACATGTCAATTCAACTCCGCACTATACGTGAAGGGAAGCAGATGAACATCCACGTCGTCGAGGTGCGCTATATTCACGACGACCTCGTTCGCGGCCCGATCCACGAAGCGGACGCTTACCGCGAGGCCGGCATCTTCGATACGGCTGGCGGATCAGTCACCTACGCGGCGCCGGAGCTGCAGGACAGCGCCTATGGAACCGACCCGGTCGGAGCGCTCGGAACGATCGGCGGACAGATCGCGGACGAAGTCGCATCCGGTCTTGCCAGTCAGAAGAAGATCATCCTGGCCGGCGGCAACTGCAACAGCCTGCCAGCGATGATCGGCGGCTTGCAGAAAGGTCTCGGCGCGACCAAACGCATTGGTCTCGTCTGGTTTGACGCCCATGGCGACTTCAATACGCCGAAAACAACCCGCAGCGGGATGCTCGGCGGGATGCCGGTCGCCGTCAGCGCCGGGCTCTGTTACGGAGACTGGCGCATCGCGAGCCGGCAGGATGTTCCGCTTCCCACTGATCGGATTGTGATGGTTGATGTCCGCAACCTCGATCCGGATGAGGAAAAGCTGATCAGCGCGACCGACGTTACGGTTGTCCCGGTTGAGGGCGATGAATTCAGGGACGCAGTTCAGCAACTCGCGGAAAAGGTCGATGTCATCTACCTGCACATCGATCTGGATATCCTGGATGAATCCTGGGTTCCGACCCATCGCACCAGAGAACCGAATGGTCCGGATGTTGAGACCACGCTCGCCGCAATGAAGTCAGTGATCGACACCGGCAAGGTTGAAGCGATCGGCATGGTGTCGGTCTATCCGAACGGCACTGGCGGGGAAATCGCTGTCAAGGCGGCGACCGACTTGTTGCGTGAGAGCGTTTCATACTGGAGCAACATCAACGCTGGCTGATTCGGCTTCCCGGCAATTGTGGGAACGAAACTACGATCACTGTCGTCTTCATAGTGATAGCCTGCGTGCGCCCGTTCTGATCTGGATAGGATTCCTCTATGACGAAGTCGACTGTGATCGCCGCGCTCCTGATTTCGATCCTTGTGATCGCATTGGCCGGGTGCGCCTCGATCGATCAGGACGACTCCGGACCGGAGGATCGCCCGGTTCCGACTCCCGCGCCAACAGAGACCGAGGCAGCGGAGCCTGATCCAACCGCCGTCCCGTCACCTGTGGGCGATGATCACTGGTATGAACTAGTGATCTCCGAGAAGACGTATCCGGAAACCGAAATCGGTGAAAACATCCTCGAACTTGCTGAGGACCCGGATGAGTTCGCCGAACTCTGGGCCTGGTTCGGCTTCGACGACGACGCCCCCGTACTCGACTGGGACAGCCGGGTCGTGCTCTTTGCCGGAACCGGGGAGTCCAGCGGATGCCCCCTGGTTCTCGACGCCGTGAAGTTCGACGAGGAGCACCGGTTTATCGGAGTTGCGGCGAGCCGCGATGTGCCGGAAGACACCATGTGCACGATGGACTGGACCCCGCGCGTCTTCGTGATTTCGCTGAACGCTGACCTCCTCGGAGACGGAGAACTCCGCGCCGCGATTTACGACACGGAGATCATCGATCAATTCGACCCGGCCGATGGAACCATCATCCGGGAAGGCGTTGACCGGTAGCGCGTGTTTCCGCGGTCGGTGCTAGGCGAGCACCTGATCGCGGAAGGTCTTCCAGTCCGTGGCGGGCCAGAGTTCCGTTGTCGCGTTGCCAACCGATCGAATGATCGTCGACACGCGCATCGCGGTTTCATTGTCCGGCGCCTCGAAGAGATCGAGGTAGTCGTAGGGCCCCATTATGGCGAAGTTCGCGGTCCACTTCACTTCCGGACACTCGTCAGCGACGCGTTGTTTGACTTGCTGCTCCAGCTCGAGCAGACCTTCCGGCTTACGAACCGCGTCCGGCGATACACGGGTGAGAATAATGTACTGAGCCATAAGCTACTTCCTCCTGATTCATACGCGTTGATGCGGTTGGCATGCCCGATACGGTCGCAGAGCGGATGCCACAGGGGCGGAATCTGAAAAAACCCTGAACGCTTTGGCGCCGCACTTATCAATCCGGTAGGCTAAGAGGTCGATTAACTCGCGTATTCGATGCTCAGGAGTTCCGTTGGATCCGCTGCTCGATACCCCACTGGAAACGATAACCGAAGATCCGGTCGAACTCGCAGGCGAAGCGGCTTCGTGGCTCGCCAGCATGACTGGTCAGCTGGTGGAGATCTCCATCGCCGTGGGCCTCATTGTCCTGCTGAGCGTTCTGGCGCTGCGGTTGCTGAAACTCGCGGTCAATCGCGTGGTGCAGCGAATAATGGAGCGGCACGATCAACCCGCCCGTGAACTGAAACAGAAGGCCGATACCCTTTCCAACGTCATCGAATCATTCGGCCGCATGGTCATCCTGCTGATCGCCACAATGATGGTGCTGAGCAATGTCGGTCTTGATATCGGTCCATTGCTCGCCAGTGCTGGTGTTGTCGGACTCGCCATCGGTTTCGGCGCTCAGAGTTTGATCAGAGACTTCATAAGCGGATTCTTCATCCTGCTGGAGGACCAGTTCGGTGTTGGCGATGTTGTCACCATTAGCGATGCAACGGGCACTGTGGAGCACTTGAGTCTGCGCCGCACCGCGCTCCGCACGCTCGATGGCACCGTCGTAACGATTCCGAACGGCGAGATCCTCCAGGTGTCGAATCTCACCAAGGGCTGGGCCCGAGCAATAATGGATATTGACATCTCATATTCTGACGACATCGACTATGCAATGCAGGTCATCCAGGACGAACTGGA
>SKTL01000332.1 GCA_007122555.1 Thermomicrobiaceae bacterium
CTGACTACGACCGGATGGAGCGCCAGCGCTGCATCGTCGGCTCGGCGATCGATCAAGCCGACCTGACGACGCTGTTGCGGATCTTCCCGGATCTGGTCGACGCCATTCGGGAGAATGTGGTGACGAACGTGCCGATGGAACAGTTGCCGGATATGGTGATGCTCCGCGACCAGGTCCGGTCGGATCGAATCACCTCGATCGGGTTCAATCCGCCCGCGTACGTCGCCGGAGAATCGAGCGCGAGGCACCGGCTGCCAGCCTACTCGGCTATTCGGGAAACGGTTCAGCACGTTTTCACTGATCCCGAGTTCTATCTCGAGGGTGGCGGGACGGACGTGCTGGACGACCGGCACTGCTAGAATTGCGTACAGGTTGGAATCTGTTCGCCGGTTCAAAGTCTAGATTGAGCACACCATGAATCCGGATGGAGACGCAGCGGAAAGACCCCTGCCAGGACGGCTGCCGGTGCGGCTGTCCGGGAAAGGTCGCCCGGGTCCAGACAACGACGGGGCGCAATCGCTGATCACGGGAAATCCCTCATTGACACCCCTTACGATACCCGCGTAGAATACCAGAGAATTGAGAGATTTGCCGAGATTTGCAAACGTTTGAGCAAGTTTCTTGGCAGTCACCGTCTGGATTCGCCTCGGCGAACGGGCCAAATGGCGCCTGGTGCAGAATTATGCCGCATCAAGGCAACCAGGAGCACCGCAATATCGTCTGGCGCAACACGTCGTGACCGAAGGGACAAAGGGGCAGGTGTTCCCGAACAACGGCACACTGCGTATCGGCACACGCGGCAGCGCTTTGGCGCTGAACCAGACCGAGCGCGTCGTAACCATCCTGAACAGCCATTATCCGGACCTCATCTGTGATGTCCAGGTCGTTTCGACCGCTGGAGACCGTGACAAGCAGACGTCACTGCAGATCATCGGGGGACAGGGAATCTTCGCCAAGGAACTACAACTCGCGCTGACGTCGGGCGAGATCGATATCGCCGTTCACAGCGTGAAAGATCTCACCTCGGTTCTCCCTCCCGGGCTCATGCTCGGAGCGATCCTCGAGCGTGAAGATCCGCGCGACGTCGTGGTCAGTAATCTGGGAAATCTGGCAGAACTCCCCGCCGGCGGCACGGTTGGCACCAGTTCGCGTCGCCGCATCGCGCTGGTCAAGCGGCTTCGACCGGATCTGGAGATCGCCAATCTTCGCGGGAACATCGATACCCGTATTCGCAAAGCGACCGAAGGTCCGCTGGATGCCGCGATTATCGCCGCCGCCGGAGTCCACCGTATGGGCTGGCAACGGCAGATACGGCAACATCTCGATGTCCGCGAATTCGTTCCGGCCCCCGGACAGGGCGCTCTTGGCATTGAGCTTCGCGAAGACAATCACGACGTTCGGGAGCTCCTGGAGCCGCTGCACGAGCCGGAAACCGGCAACGCCATCGAGGCCGAACGCGCCTTTCTCCGCGCGGTCGGCGGCGGATGCACATCGCCTATCGGAGCCTGCGCCGGCATCCAGGACGGCGCCGCGACATTCACCGGAATGCTGGCGACCGAAGATCTGGAACACATGTGTATTGACACTGCTGCTTGTCAACCGGACGAGCTGCAGTCGGTGGCCACCGGAATGGCGAACCAGATGCTGAGCGAGCTCTCGCTCGAAGTGAGGCATCGCTGATGAGCGTATTTCGGGGTCGCGTGATCCTGGCTGGATATTCCTCCGAACTTCCGGACCTTGTCTGCGTCCGAGCGCTTGATCGTGCGCTCGCATCCGGACTGATCGTCGCGCCGCCGGATCTCCCGCGAGATCTCGGTAATCGATCCACGGTCTGGCTTGCCGCCGAGACCGCACTCCAGGACATTGACGACCTCTGGAAGCAGATACAGGAAACGCTGGAAGGCGGTCAGACCGTTCTGCGCTGGTATCCGGATAACCCGCTCGCCACTGACTCGGGAAGGCGGGACGCCGCGGATCTGGCCGATGCCGGAATCCCGATCGAACTGGTTCCAACCGTGCCATCGGAGATCATCGCCGCAACATTCGCCGGAATCCAGATGCCGGCGCCGCCCCGGACGCTCGCTTCCTCGGACAGCGAGTCATCCAGCGACTACTGGGCGTCCCAGGATCCGGACGCCGCGGATATTGCGACGATCTCGATTGCCAGACCAGGTTCCCCTGGCCAGTCGAGTGGCGTGGGTGATGAGGATGTCTCGGTTACGCACCTTGGCGGTCCCGGAGCGGAGCGCCGCTTGCAGCCGAACTGGTTCGAGTCGCTGCCCCTCTTCGGGCTGCGGATTCTGGTCACCCGGACGATCTCCCAGGCGCCGGTCCTATCCCGGACGCTGCGCGAGCTCGGGGCCGAACCGGTCGAGTTACCGGCGATCGACATCATCCCGGATCCGTTCCCGGAGATGACCGCGGCCGCCGTCAACGATCTTCCGACGTATGACTGGGTTATCTTTACCAGCACGAACGGCGTCGAAGTGTTCCTCGAGAAAGTCCGTCAGTGCGGCTTCGACGCACGCCGCTTCGGTGATGCGCGCGTGGCGGCAATCGGGAATGCAACCGCGGAGCGACTCCGGCGAAACTTCATTGCGCCGGATTTCGTCCCGGATGAGTTCGTCGCCGAGGCGGTTCTGGACGGCCTACGCAGCGCCGGCGTCGAAGGCTCGCGGGTATTGATTCCCCGGGCCGAAGTCGCCCGGACATCCTTGCCGGACGGGCTGCGCCAGAGCGGCGCAACGGTTGACGTTGTTCCGGTCTATCGCACGATTCCCGGCACGCCGGATCCGCTCGTGATCGACCGGATTGACGGCGGCGAGATCGATATCGTGACCTTCACCAGTTCGTCCACCGTCACAAACCTGATCGACATGCTCGATGGGGACGCCAGCAGACTCAACTCGGCGCGAATCGCCTGTATCGGGCCGATCACCGAAGCCACGGCGTCCGCGCAAGGGTTGGACGTGGCGATCACCGCGGATGAGTACTCGATACCAGGGTTGATCAACGCGCTCTGTACTGCACAGGAGGAGCAGCATGCCTGAGAACGGCTATCCACCATTCCGTCGCTTTCGCCGGCTTCGGCGGACAGAGGGTCTGAGACGACTCGCCCGGGAGACAGTGCTTTCTCCGGACGATTTCATCTATCCGATGTTCATCACGTTCGGCTCCGGGGTTCGACGGGAAGTCCCATCTATGCCCGGCGTGTTTCAGGTCAGTATTGACCAGCTTCCACGGGAGATGGCCGAGTTGCGCTCGCTCGGGCTTTCCGGCGTCCTGCTCTTCGGCATTCCCGAAGACAAAGACGTGCTCGGATCGTCCGGATATCGCGACGACGGGATCATTCAGCAAGCCGTCCGGACGATAAAGGATGTCGATCAGGACATGATCGTCATCACTGATGTCTGCAATTGCGAATACACATCCCACGGCCACTGCGGCATCCTCGATGGTGAAGAGATTCTGAACGATGAGACGCTGGAACTACTCGTCAAGTCGGCAGTCTCCCACGCTGCGGCTGGTGCGGATGTCGTCGCGCCATCCGACATGATGGACGGTCGCGTCGCCGCAATCCGTCAGGGACTTGATCAA
>SKTL01000414.1 GCA_007122555.1 Thermomicrobiaceae bacterium
CTGATAGATCATCACTTTGTCGATCCCCTTATCGACCACCAACAGTCGCTGGCCGGGTGGATCGAACACGGTGCAATGGGCGTGCGGTCCCTCCTGGGTAGGGCCGGGGCCGGATCCCTCATGCTGAATCAGGTCACTGGCGGGCTCGAGAGTCCCGTCCGGGTTGATGGGCAACATGGAAACATTTCCATGCTCGTGGTTCGCCACGAACAGGAACGCCCCAGATGGATCAGTGCACAGGTGGCAGGGAGCCCCTCCGGCCGTCGGCTGCTCGCTCAGCCTGGTCAGTTCGCCGCTCTCTTGGTCAATGGAGAACGAGGCGACTCCGCCGCCGACCTTCCCCGCATATTCCATTGTCTCTGCGACCGCGAAGAGATAGTGCATGTCCGGATCGAAGGCAAGCCAGGAAGGGTTGACCAGCCCTGCTTCAGACAGATGCTCCAGCTTGCCGCTCTGCGGATCGCGGCGAAAGAGATTGATCCCGTTTGCGGGGCTCGACGTTGTATAGCTGCCGACATACATCAGGTTGGTCTGCACCAGTCACCTCCATCGTTGCGGGTTCACTGAACAAGCAACACAGTTTTGAGCGTTCCAGACCATCGCATTGTCACACAATCTGCAGCAGGTTGGGGAAGTGAGACGCGACTGGGAGCGCGAATCATGGCAGTTTCAAACGCTGCAGGGGTGTTAAACGCTAAATGCGAACGTAGAACGTTCGCACTCGTCAGCTGGTATTCGATTCAGCCCTGAAACTGGTACCCCCAGCGGGATTCGAACCCGCGGTCTCCACCTTGAAAGGGTGGCGTCCTAGGCCGCTAGACTATGGGGGCGCACAAATCGTGTCACGGCTGGTCGGGCGCTCGTGTCGACCACCCTGCTCGCGACACCGAAGAATCCTACTTGATTGGTGTCAGCGATGTCAAACGCGATAGAGCAAGGAAAAATCGCTGTCTTCCGCAGTCGTCTGATCGCCGACGAACACGAAGAGTATGGCGACGAAACCGGCAAGACAGGCATAGGCAGCCCAGACTCCAGTAAGGCCGAGCGGCTGGACATCATTGGACAGATACGGAACTCCTGCAGCGTAATCCGCGATCATCACAACGGCAGACGCGGGGAGCCACGTTGCAATCGCCAGCGCATCCGCCAGGATCCCGCTCAAAAACGAGCTGACGACGGTCAGGATGCTCATTGCCATAGTCACGGCCAGAAACGGCGCCGCAAGAATATTCGCGAACGGTGAGACGAGCGAGTAATACCCGAAGTGATAGAGAATCAGCGGTTCCGTGGCCATCTGCGCCGACACCGGCACGACCCAGATCAGATGCCAGTGGCTGCGCGTTCCGACAAGGAGCACCCCGAAGGCGATTCCCGTGGTGGCGGCGACCGAAAGCTGGAACCCGGCATCGTGTCTGAACGAGGGGTCGACCAGCAGCATCGCCGCGCTTGCGAGTCCCACCGCGTTCAACGTATCTCGCGGACGACCGAGCAACTGCGCAACGATCAGCAGTGTCAGCATGAGACTCGCCCGCACGACAGACGGACGCATCCCGACGAGATAGGCGAAGGTCCAGATGACCGGAATGCTCAACCCCAGCATCCACCACCTGCTGATGAACCCCAGCCGGCTCAACAGCAGAATCACCGCGGCGATGACCCCAACGTGGATTCCGCTAACCGCGGTCATATGGGTCAACCCACCGATTCGGAACGACTCGCGTGTCGCTTCCGTCATCGCGCCGTCATCTCCCAGGATGACACCGGTGGCGAATGCTCCGGCCGGTTCCGGGACCCGTTCCCTGATCCGGTGGCTTATTTCATTTCCGGCGAGGGTTCGCCACCGCTGATGCAACGGAGCTTGGTTGCCCGTTACAACGAGACTGTCGGCGTTGAGCACACCCGTGGTGTCTCGCTGCGCGGCGAAGCCGCGAAAAGACGTTTTCTCGTTCGGGGTGAAGTTCCCTGCCAACCCGACGCGATCTCCTTGATCGACCGAAGGAAACGGAGGCAACTGCGCCCAGACGCGCGCCTCTGACGGCTCGTGAAGGTCGATCCGAACGTGCGTCGCAGTCGGATACTGTCGTGGGACGTCGATGACCACGCCCTGAAAGGAATTTGCGTGGAGGATGTCAGCTGGCGCCGCCGGATACCCATCGCGCCCTTGCACCCGAATCGTTCCGGCAGTGACGATCAGGACAAAGACGACCCCAAGGATGACGATTGTCCTGTTTTCGGTCCAGATCCAGGCGATTGCGATCGCGCCAACCAGGAACGCGATGACGGGAACAAAGAGGTCGGATGCTTCAAGCGCCACGCCCAGGACGAACGCGGCTGACAGCAGAAACCCGACCGGGAGTCGCATCAGGAATCGACAGTTGCGTAATCCCGGAACTCCTCGACCATACGATCCGAGATACCGGATACCTCTGTCAGATCATCGAGAGACTGAAACGGTCCGTTGAGATCGCGCCGCTGACGTATTCGCTCCGCCAGTGCCGGCCCAATTCCTGGAAGTTGCTGCAGCTCAGACTGGGTCGCAAGGTTCACGTTCACCAGATCACTCGATGACGAGTCATTGGAATCAGTGACCGAACTTGACCGAGCTCGTGTTTCTACTACGGTTTCGGGAACGTTAATCGTCTGCTCGTCCCGCAGCACCTGCGCCAGTTGAAGTCCCGACGTATCCGCAGTCTCGAGAAGTCCGGCAAGATCGAGCGCTTCCGCGGTGCGCGAGCCGCGCGGGAGCTCGTACAGGCCGGGATCTTCAACTGCTCCGCCAACGTAGACTGTTACGCCATCGGAGGGATCGATAGGCTCAATTCGCAGCACGAGATCACGCGAACGATCGCCTCTTGTCACTGTCAGAATGAATCCGAACACGACAACAACGATAATCGTCGCGAGAACGACTTTCGCGCGGCGCGATTGCATCTCGTCCCCCATCTCGCCGGTTTGCGCTGATAAGGCCGAACTATACAGTAGAATGACATATTCGCCGGAATCATGCGAGTCGCCCTCGCCCGGCTCGGGTCGCATCAGTGTGAAATGCCGCTATAATTGACTGTCCAGGGCCTGCGCAGGTCGAGATATTTCGATCTGGGCTCTGTCGGCATGCATTTGACGACACACGAGACGAGTTTGCGTGGCGCTTCATGAATTGATCCAGAACCTCGCTGAAACGGCACAGATCGCCGAGCTGTCTCGGCGCGCGTCGCGAATTCGCGCCGGCCGGGCTCTTCAGATTGTCGGGGTAGGCGGCTCCGCGCGGCTGGCGACAATCGCCGCGGTGATCCAGTCAACAAACGTTCCGGTCGTTGTCGTCAGTTCGCGCCAGGACGTGGCCGAGCAGGTGACGGCGACGCTGAGTGAGTATCTCGGAGAGACGTCTACCGTGCGTCTCTGGCCGGTCAGCGATTCACTCCCGTATGAACTCGTCCCGATCGACCGGGAAGCCTCCGCCCGCCGTGTTGAGATTCTGGAGGCGTTGCATCGACGGGAACCGACCGTGACCGTTGCGCCAGCTCGTGCGCTGACGCAGATGCTCAGCTCTCCGGGCGAACTCAGCGGGCAGACATTCA
>SKTL01000026.1 GCA_007122555.1 Thermomicrobiaceae bacterium
CCAGGCTTCCGGAATCGGCCTGTTCGAGTGTCGCTATGATTCTGGTGATGTGCGACGAAAACGTGGACAGGCTTTGCTCGATGCTCTGCTCATCTCCGATGTCCGCGAAGACGCCGTCGAACACACTCATCAGCGACCCATCGCGCGCCGGAATGAACAACCCTGTCTGAGTCATCAGCGTCAGCAACCCGACTGTCTTCAGCGCGACGGTCTTTCCGCCGGTATTCGGACCGGTGAGCACCAGAATCCGGGCGCCGTGACCGAGTTCGACATCAATCGGAACGACTTCGTCCGGTTCTAACAGTGGATGGCGGGCCTCTCGCAGGCGAATCATATGATCCGGATGTCCGCCCGGAAGCGGAGCTTCCTGGCGATCCATCCGAGGCTCAACCGCTCGGAGATCGAATGACAGACGGGCCTTGGCCAGGGCGACATCGAGTGCGGTGATCGCATCAACCGCTTGCAGGATCGCCTCCGCCTGATCGCCAATCCTGTTCGAAAGGGCGCGGAGGATCCGCTCGACCTCGTGCTCTTCTTCCATCTGGAGTTGCCGCCACTGGTTGTTGAGCTCGACGACATCCATTGGTTCAACGAACATCGTCTGACCGCTGGAAGATGTTCCCTGCACAACGCCAGGTATCTGTGAGCGACGGTCAGCCCTCACCGGGACAACGTAGCGTCCCTGGCGCATCGTCACAATCGGTTCCTGCAACGCCGGTTGATAGCGACCATCGTCGACCATGTGCTGCAACCGCTGCAACAGGCGTCGATGCGATGTCTTGATCTGGGATCGGATTCGGGAAAGATCCGGCGAAGCGCTGTCGAGAATTTCGCCTTGAGAGCCCACCGTTCGTCCGAGGCTTGTCTCGAGTTCGGGGAACTCCTGGATCTGCTCAACGAATTCGGCAAGGAACGAGAACGGATTGTCACGCTGGCTGTTTATCTGCCCGAAGCTTCGGCGGCAGTTTCGCGAGGCCTGCAATGTGTCGAGCACTTCACGAAGATCATGCGGGGTAAGAAGCGATCCGCGTTCGGCGATCTCGAGGGCCTCGCGAATATCTCGCACTCCGCCCACCGAGAAATCAACGTGGTCGGTCAGCAGGTCGACCGCTTCCCGAGTCACCGTTAGCAGGTATCGAACCTGGTCTTCGTCTGAAACAGGGCCGAGCGTGAGCGCTCGCTCGCTAGAAACCGAGTAATGGCATCGGTCAGCCAGCATCTGCAACACGCGGTCAAACTCGAGTAATTCAATCGCTGTTCTGGACATAGATCGTTCAGTCCTCCGGGGCAAGCACTGACGGCGCACCACCGGGAACCCAGGAACCGGTCGCGTTATAGACGTACTCGCCGATGCGTTCTGTTGCTGGTCTCAATGTGGCGCCTTGATACTGGCGCGCCGCGAACTCGGGCGTTTCGCCAGCAGGAATGTCATCCAGCGTGCGTGATGTCACCTCGACGATCACCGTGACCGATGCGAGTGAAACGACGCAGGCGAGCAGTATAGTTGCGATCAATATCGGCATTCCGCCACGGACATCGAAGTTGTATCCGGAGCGCTGTTCCAAGGTGCGGAACGATCGGATTGCCAGATACAACACGATCGCGCCGACAATCAGGAAGGCGAGCACGAATCCGATAAGGTTCGCCGTCCATCGCTCGATCCCGGGAATAATGCCGTGCAGCAGCCTCCCAATCGGATTGCCGAAGATATCCGCGCCAATCAATCCAACCCATAACGCGATTAACGTGGAAATCGCCCGCCAGAGGCCGGAGAAAAACACCACAACAAAAACTGATACCAGTCCGAGGATTATCACGACATCAAGGAAGTTCATCACCCAACCGGAACGCTTGTGACTGACGACCTCCACTGTTGACTCGCTGGCCAATACCGGAGCGCCATCTGTTGAAACAATTGACACGAACATCTGTTCGCACGTATAATCGAAAAAACCGGCATCACATGTGCCGAATTCTGTAACTGAAATGAGGTCGCGAATGGCTAAGAAACTGTCAAAACGACAAGAGGCGATGCTGTCATACGTTGAATCGTTTATTGATCAGCACTCGTATCCGCCCACAATTCGCGACATCCAGCGAGACCTCGAGATCTCCTCGACCAGTGTCGTTGATTATAACCTGAATGCGTTGGAACAGCGCAATTTCATTCGCCGTAATCGCAATATCTCTCGCGGGATTGAACTCGTGGGACGCGAACCCGTCTCCTCGAATATCGTCCGCATCCCGATTGTCGGACAGATTGCCGCTGGTGAACCGATCCCCGTCCTCGAAGACGTAACCGTTGACGAGAACACGGAAACCATCGAACTCGGACCGGAAGTGCTCGGTTCCCGTCGGGAAGATCTCTTTGGTCTGCGCGTGCGTGGCATGTCAATGATCGACGCGCTCATCAACGATGGCGACATCGTCGTCCTGCGCCATCAGGAGACCTGCGAGAATGGCGAAACCGTCGCCGTATGGCTGCGGGATGAGAAGGAGACCACCCTCAAGAAGTTCTACTTTGAGGACGATCGAGTACGCCTTCAACCGGCGAATTCGCAGATGGACCCCATTTTCTGCGAACCCGAAAACGTCGAGATTCAGGGGAAACTCGTTACGGTGTTCCGCCCGTACGCCTGATCCCGATGCATTCGACGCCGCCTCGCTCACGTTACACTACACGGGTATCGTTGCGTCTGACGTGTGGTGGAGTTGAACGTGTCCTCGATTTCGCTAGCCCCAGGACAACCCGGTCGCGTGCTGATGCTCGGAACGTTCGGGCTGTCGCCGAAAGGGACCATGAGCGCCCGCGCGGCGGGTATCGCATCCGAGCTTCAACAGCACGGTATCACGGTTCAGATCGTGACCGTTCCCTGGGACGATCCCGGATCAGCGGGCCTGTCCACTTCGCATGATGGCGTTCCGGTCATTAACACCCGCTTCGTCCACCCCCGGGCCTGGCCGCTAGCGGTATCAGAGATGATTCGGGTTGCCCGTGGCTTCAAGCCCGACGTCATTCATCTGTTCAAACCGAAGGGGTTCGGCGATCTCGCAGCCCGCGCTCTCCGGCGAACCGGTATCCCGGTCGTGGTGGACATGGATGACTGGGAAGGGGCTGGCGGCTGGAACGACGCGCTCCCATACGGCTCAGTGCAGCGCAAGCTATTCGACTGGCAAGAGCGAACGTGGCCCGGCGTCGCGGACGGGATAAGCGTCGCCAGCCGAGCACTCGAGCAGTACGCGCGCCAGCTTGGCGCCAGCGAAGACCGGTTGCTGTATCTCCCTAACCAGCTCAGCGATCATCGATTCCAGGTCCTGACTGATCGAAATCGACCATTTTCGAAGCATTACTGCGGTCTCGAAGACGCGAATCACAGCCGAGTATTGCTTTACACTCGTTTCGTCGAGTTCCAACCTTCATTTCTGGTCAGAACTATGTCCAGTCTTCTTGCACGCTTGCCGGACGCGAGCTTGATCGTCGCCGGCGGTTCGGCGGACGGTTCCGCCGAACGGATCATGCTGAACGACGCCCACCGGGCGG
>SKTL01000460.1 GCA_007122555.1 Thermomicrobiaceae bacterium
CGACGCTGGCGTCGGCCCGCGCGTTTGCGGGACGCTCAATCTCGCCGGACACGGCGCCCAGTTGGAGCATTCCTTCTTCATCAATGCCGATAGAACCATCGATATCGAGTTCGAAGTGGGCGCTTGTCGTTTCATCGAATGCTTCCGCCGCGTTGGCGATAATCTCGGCCGCGTCCGGAGCATCGTCGTCGTCGCCGTTTGCGCATGCGCCGAGAATCAGCAGTGACGAGATGGCGAGCATAAGGAGCAAGCGAACGTGGTGTGCTGGATTCATTGATAGTTCCTCATTATTGCTCGTGAAAAGGCAAGATCGAATCACCAGTCTGGATGGTAACACAGTCGACGCGAGTTGCTTTTGCCCTGACCGTAGCCCTATGTTACGATTCCGCCGCCAGTATAGGCGACTGATTGCCGAGCAACCCAGCACTGCTTTCCGCGGAAACAAGCGCAAAAGGGCAAGGGAATCGTGGACGAACTTACGGTACGCGTTGGCGCCGCCACTGACACTGGACCTGTTCGTGAGCAGAATGAGGATGCGGTTCTCATTTCCGAACCGGATCCGAAGATGCTTGAAACCAATGGGTTGCTGCTCGCCGTTGCTGACGGCATGGGCGGATATCAGCGTGGCGAGGTTGCGTCGAGGATAGCGGTTGAGACCCTGAAAGAGGTCTACTACGAATCCCCGATCGGCGAAAACGAGATCCCGGATCGTCTCAAACGCGCCTTTCGCACAGCCAACGAGCGTATTTTCGAAGATGGTTCCGCCGAGGGCCAGCAGAACATGATGGGGACAACGCTTGTCGCGGCGGTCGTCAAGAACAACGATCTGACGCTGGCGAATGTCGGGGATAGTCGCGGTTATCTGATTCGCGCGAACCAGGCAAACCAGATCACCCAGGATCACTCGCTTGTGGCCGAGCAGGTTGCTGCTGGCGCGATGACCGCTGACGAAGCCCGCGAAAGCCAGCACCGAAACATCATTACGCGGGCGCTCGGGCATCGAAACCGGGTGGACGTTGATATTTTTGAAATGCGTCTGCTCTCCGATGATCGTCTGGTCCTTACCTCTGATGGCATGCACGACTACGTGACCGATGATGACCTCGCCCGAATTCCGCTGGCGAAATCGGCCGATGAAGCGGCTCGCGAACTCATTACGATGGCGATCGAGAACCAGACTAACGACAACGTTAGCGTACTAGTCGCCTCGTTTACCGAGTCCGGGGTTGAGGCAGAAGAGGCGATGGTCGATGACGAAGCGGATGAGCGAAGCAGCCTGCTGGTCCCGGTGCTGGTGCTGATTGGCTTGATGATCTTCATTGCCATCGTGGTTGTTATCCTGCAGATGGGATAGCGCCGCGGCAGTTTCCGCGTGCGATGGTCTTCCGGGCGAACAGATTGGTTTCGGACGTGGGCTCCAGCATTGAGTCGTTGCCGCCGATCGTCGACAGCCATGTCCATGTGTTTTCACCGCATGTATTCAGCAATCGTGAATCGCTGGTCGAGACCGATCGCTGGTTTGGCGAGTTATACGCCAATCCGAATGCGGCGCTTGCCTGCGCCGACGACCTGATCGAGTCGATGGATCAGTCCGAAATCGGAATCTCGGTTCTGTGCGGTTTCCCATGGTCAGATGCAGGACTCTGTGCCGATCACAACGATTACATGGCGGTTTCAGCTGGAGAACACTCCTCGCGAATCCGCTGGCTGGCGACTGTTCTGCCGTCTGATCCTGGCGCGGCGAGCGAGGCGGAGAAGTGTTTCCGCGCCGGCGCCGCGGGAATCGGTGAACTGAATGCTGACGGCCAGGGGTTCGACCTGGCCGAGCCTGACGACTTTGCTCCGATCGTTGAAATCTGCGAGGAGTGGGATCGTCCCATTATGTTTCACGTCAGCGAGCCGGTCGGACACAGTTACCCGGGGAAAGGCTCCGCGACACCGGATCGTTTGCTGACGTTTCTGGAGCGGTTTCCGAATGTTCGGGTGATCGCGGCGCACTGGGGTGGCGGGCTTCCCTTCTACGAGCTGATGCCGGAGGTTGCCAGGCACACACGCAACGTCGTTTATGACTCCGCGGCGACAACCTACCTGTATCGATTCCCGGTGTTTCGTTCTGTTATTGAGCTCGCTGGAGCCAGGCGCGTCCTGTTCGGCAGCGACTTCCCGGTTCTCGGACAGGAGCGGCTGACGAAGCGGGTCAAGCGTCTGTCGCTTGCCGAGGATACGTTCAATCTTGTTATGAGCGAGAATGCCCGTGAGGTATTTCGTATCGCCTGAGGGAACGAGTGATGATCAGTGGAGTCCGCGGCCGAATTCTCAGCAAGCTGCCGGGAGTGATCCAGGTTGATGTCGGTGGGATTTTCATCCGTGTGCTGACGTCGCAGAACAGTGTCGATCTCGCCGGGGATGTCGGCGACGAAGTGACGCTCGTCACGTACCTGCAGGTTCGTGAGGATGATCTGACGCTCTTCGGATTCGTTGCGCCGGACGAACTGCAGTGCTTTCAACTGCTGATCGGCGTGAACGGAATCGGCCCACGGGTTGCGCTCGGTATGCTCTCCGCCAGCCGGCCCGATGACATCTATCAGGCGATCGCAGCGGAAGACACCGCGTTCCTGAGCCGAATGCCGGGGATCGGCAAGAAGACGGCGAACCGGATCATCTTCGATCTTCGCGGGAAGCTGCCGGAGCCGACCGAGGACGAGATATCAGGCGTACCAGTCGCGCGTCGAAGCGATGATATGGACGCGCTGGAAGCGCTTCAGGCGCTCGGCTATTCGCCCACCGAAGCACGTGACGCGTTGTCGAGAATTGAGGGCTCCGAGGAACAGACGGTTGAAGAGCGGGTCTTCAACGCTCTCCAGGTGCTTGCGCCAACCAGCTGACGTTACTCCAGGGACTCAAGTCGCCGTTCGACCGCTCGTGCGTGTGCGGTCAAGCCTTCAGCGCGGGCGATTGTCGCCGCATACGGGCCAATCCGCTCAAGCCCGCGCTGGTTGATACCGATCAGGCTGATGATCTTGATGAACTCTTCGACGTTCACCGGGGAGGAGAATCGCGCAGTCTGGCCGGTTGGCATGACATGGCTCGGGCCCGCGGTGTAGTCGCCAACCACCTCTGGCGAGTTCTCGCCAACGAAGATGCCTCCGGCGTGCTTGACCCTGTCGATCTGCGACCATGGATCCTGAAGCAGCAGGCAGAGATGCTCGGGAGCATACAGATTCGCCAGCTCGAACTGCTCCTCGAGTGTATCGACGACGATGATAGCGCCCGTGCCTTCCAGCGACTGTGACGCGATCTCCCCTCGTTCCAGCGTCGAAATCTGCTGTGCGACTGCATCCTGGACCTGTCCGGCAAGAGAATGCGAGGTGGTGATCAGAATCGCGCTCGCCATCGGATCATGTTCCGCCTGCGCCAGCAGGTCAGCCGCGCACAGCTCCGGATCGGCGCTGTCGTCGGCAAGGAGCATCGTCTCTGTCGGCCCCGGAAGCTGGTCGATATCGACATCACCGTAGACCCGTTTCTTGGCCAGAACAAC
>SKTL01000124.1 GCA_007122555.1 Thermomicrobiaceae bacterium
ATGTGATTCTGTTCCCCAGCACCTTCCCAGCACGCGATGTGATGGCCAGGCTCGCCGGTACGCTTGATCTTGGAGTGATCGCCAACGCGTCGTCGGTTTCGTATGAAGATGGACAGCTGCTGGCGGCTGTGGGTTACGGAGCGGAATACGAAGCGAGTGTCACGCTCGATGGCGGTGGTCCGCATCTGGTGCAAATCAGGCGCAAAGCGTACGCGGCTGAGCCATCGGGTGGAACCGCTGATGTGCGTAATGTTTCGGCTGTACCTGGACCGCGTGGAAACCGGGCGCAGGTGCTCGAGACGGTTCAGGAAGCGGCGACCGGGAACAATCTGGAAGACGCATCAGTCATTGTCTCCGGTGGTCGCGGACTCGGACAGCCTGAGAACTTCAAGCTGATCGAGGATCTGGCCGGACAGTTGAATGCGGCAGTCGGAGCGAGCCGAGCAATCGTCGATGCAGGATGGGTGCCCTACAGCTATCAAGTTGGCCAGACCGGCAAGACGGTCAAGCCCAGTGTCTATGTTGCTGCCGGCATCTCCGGGGCGATTCAACATATCGCCGGAATGGGAAACAGCCAGCATGTCATCGCGATCAACAACGACTCCGAGGCTCCAATATTCGAGCTCGCCGACCTCGGCGTTGTCGGTGACGCATTGACGATTCTGCCGAAACTGACCGACCGAATCCGAGAAGGAAGCTAGTCCCGTCGACGCAGAATCAGGTCTGTCCGGGTAAACGAGGCGATCGTGGAAACACTGGCAACCATCTGGCACAGAGCAACGGAACATCGTCCGGCCGCAATCGCCGGCAGTGTTGCGGTTATTCTCCTTGGCGTTGCGTTGATCGCGATTGGTGAAGTTTTTGACTGGGGCTGGACACGTCTTGTCGGCGCCGGGGTGATCTCGATTGCCGCAATTGCGGTCGGCGCGCTGTTCGGGTGGTCTGACCCGCTTCGCCCGCGCATAGCCGGAGTCATGGGCTCCTGGAGTCGGGCGATTCTTATGCTTTTGACCGTGATAATGGTCGCGCCGCTGATGATTGGTCTGGTCATGCTGTTCGGCGGAGCTATTGTCGGCGGGATAACCGCGACCTGGAGCCAGCTGCTGGCGGGTGTTTTCATCTCCATGTTCTTCATCTTAATCACGCTCGGTACTGTGGCGACTGCTGTCTCACTCGCTTTTCGCGGTCTCTGGAAGGCTAAAGCCGAAGATCCGGCAGCCGTCAACGGACAGGATGCTGAGTGACACCGACCCGGGAGATCATGTGGAACGTCGATCTGGGCGGGCAGGTAGGCGTCTACCTGTTCCTGGCGATCCCGTTCATCCTGTTGTCGTTTGGCATCATCCGGCGCATCTGGATGTGGAACAAAGGGCGTCCAGAGAATCGATTTGATCAGATGTCGGATCGATTCATCGCCGCCGTGCGCGATACGATCGCGCACGGTCGGATTGTACGGAAAACGAGTCTCTACAGCGGTGTCATGCACTTCCTTATCTTCTGGGGATTCGTCCTCCTGTTCATCGGCACGATTATCGTCCTGATCGAACATGACATAACAGTCCCGTTGCTCGGATACAGCTTCTATCAGGGGAATTTCTACCTCGGATACAAACTGGTGATGAACGCCGCCGGGCTGATGGTGATTGCCGGCGTACTGATGGCGTTCTATCGCCGGTACGTAGTGCAGCCCAGCCACGTCAAAACCGCTCCTGACGACATCATCCTGCTGACGCTGCTGCTGCTCCTGGTGGTGCAGGGGTATATGGTCCAGGCGCTTCGGCTGGCCGTGGAGATGGACGCCTGGGCGGCGTGGTCGTTCGTCTCCTACCCGATGGCCCTGATGCTCCAGGAGCTCCCGGAAGGGCTGAATCGCGGGTTGCACACCGTCAACTGGTGGAGCCACATGCTGACCACCAAGATCTTCCTTGGGTACTTTGCCTATAGCAAGATGATCCATCCCTTTACCAGCTTTGCGAATGTCCTGTTCCGGCGAACCAAGCCGCTTGGCAAGCTGGAGCGGATCCAGGACATCGAAGAGGCCGAAACGCTTGGGCTTGCGAAACTCGAGGATCTCAGCTGGGCGCAGCTGATGAATACCGACGCCTGTATGCATTGCGGCCGATGTCTTGAGTTCTGCCCGACGTTCACCACCAACAAACCGCTTCGCCCTCGCGACCTGGTGCTTCAGGTTTCCGGCTACATGGCTGATCACGGAGGGATCTTCTCCGGGGAACTTGGACAGGCGGAGAACGACGCTCGATTCCGGCATGGCGCGGGTCCGGATCGTGATCTGATTGGCGGGGTAGTGTCACACGCCGAAATCTGGGACTGTACAACCTGCGGAGCGTGCATGGAGCACTGCCCGGTTTATATCGAGCATGTCCCGTTGATCGTCGGAATGCGACAGAACCTCGTGCTGGAGCAGGGCGAGTTCCCGGCGGAGGTCACGAACGTCTTCAACAACCTCGAACGCATGTCGAGCCCATACCAGTTCCCACCCAGTCAGCGGGCCGACTGGACGAAACGCCTGGATCAGCCCGTGCCGGAGATGGCCGGGATCGCGGAAAGCGATCAGGAAATCGAAGTTCTCTTCTTCGTCGGATGTCTTGGCTCATTCGACTCGCGCAGCCAGCGCACGACGCTCGCGCTTGCTCGAATTCTGCAGTCCGCGGGGATCAATTTTGCGATCCTGGGCAAGGAGGAAACCTGCACAGGGGATCCTGCGAAGCGAATCGGGCATGAATACCTGGCGCAGATTATGGCCGAGCAAACAGTCGAAACATTGAACCAGTATTCGTTCAAGAAGATCGTCACCGCCTGTCCGCATTGTTTCAACGCGATCGCCAACGAGTTTCCCGAGATCGGGGGCAACTACGACGTCGTCCATCACAGTCAGTTGATCAACGAGTTGATCGGGTCGGGCAAGATCAAGCTGGACCCGAACTCTGAGATGATGCAGGGTAAGGTCACCTATCACGATCCGTGCTATCTGGGGCGCTATAACAAGGAGTACGATGCGCCTCGGTCCGTTGTCCAGTCGCTGCCAGGCAGCAGCATGGTTGAGATGCCCCGGAATCGGAACTCCTCACTCTGTTGCGGCGGCGGTGGAGGGCGTATGTTCATGGAGGAGACCCGCGGATCACGCATCAACCAGACGCGGGTGCAGGAAGCGATCGACACCGGCGCCGGAACGCTCGCGGCTGCGTGCCCGTTCTGCATGACGATGTTTGAGGATGGAATCAACGGCGTCGGCGCGGAGGAAGATTTCGAGGTCAAAGATATCGCTGAGCTGGTGTACGAGTCGATGCTAAAGCCTGAACAGGCGTCGGCCGCGGCGGATGACTGAGGTAGATGGAATTGAACGAAGTAAGGGGCAGTATGTGGGACTGGGATCAACCGCCGTTGGCGATTCGACGGATAGAGGCTCCGAATTCTGGATTCATGCGCGGTCAGCCGACAAACTGCTATGTGCTTGGCGATGATCCGGTTGTCATCATCGATCCCGGCAGCGAAACGGGAATAGAGCTAATTCCCGCGG
>SKTL01000396.1 GCA_007122555.1 Thermomicrobiaceae bacterium
CGGCCCGCCCGACGCCTGCGCTTCCCTGATCGCCTTCTCTACGTCATATTCTAGGCGCTGGAAATCGACGTTAAATCCCCCGGCGCCGGCGTCGATGACCGTGTACATCGCTAGCTGGTCCCCATCAAAGGGCAGCCCCACGCTTCCGACCGCGACAACCAATCCGTTGTCAACGTTGCGCTGATGCTGGAGATGGATGTGACCGTAGGCCAAAGCGCTCGTGTTCGCTTCCAGCAGCATTCTTCGGAAATCAACATCCGTGCCGTCTGGCGGTATGGTGTCGTAAATGCTCCAGGGCGTCGCGTGAACGAGCCCAAGTGAGCGATCCTGGCCAGTATCGAGCACCGTCTGAACCGGCAAGGATTCCAGATAGCTGAGATGCTCCTCCCTCAACTGGTTGACGACCCAGACACTGGGGGGATTTCCACTGCCAGCGACAGCATCCAGGATCATCTGATCGGTATTCCCGCGAACTGCCGGGTACCCACGTTCCATGATTCGATCAATGCATTCAGCGGGGAATGGACCGCCATAAGCGACATCTCCGCCCATCAGAACTGCATCATAAGGACCGGTGCGGTCAAGGTCCGCCAGTACCGCATCAAGCGCCGTCAGATTGCCGTGACTATCGGATATGATTGCAATTCGCATACAGCGCCTCCCGCGCATTTCGTGTGACCACTTCAACGACTCTGCCCGGCAGTATACCGGAGAAACCCGTTCCACCGGTGAATTGTCAGGCGGAACGTGCTATACAGGGAGGCACCATGACGTTTCGACCGTTGCGACAGAAAGGGAGTCCACGATGGCGACAGTCAGGCGAATCCATCACGTTGCCGTGTCGATACCGCCAGATCGTCACATCTCCGCCGTCCGGTTCTACCGTGACGTGCTGGGGTTTGAAGAGCTTGGCTCACCGGACTCTCTGGCGCATGTTCCGATCATCGCCTGGTTCAAGGTCGGAGATGACGAACTCCATCTGCTGGAAGAGCACAACGATCCGGAAGGCGCGCGACGTCATATCTGCTTTGAGGTCGATGATCTCACGCCGTTTCGTGAGCGGCTCGAGCGCAACGGCGAGTCGACGCACGAAGGAGATCCCATTCCGGGACGGCCGAGATTTTTCTGTTACGATCCCGCAGGGAATAGAATTGAGTTTCTGGTGGACGAAGCTCGAGCCTGATTTGGGCTCGGAAGCGCAGAACGCCAGCGGATATGAAGGGAACGCACAATGATCGTGCTGGTCGCCAACTACTACACGCAAGAGGGTAAAGACGACGAAGTCGCCGAGGTGCTCAAGAAGATGGTTGCCTACTGCAACTCGGATCAGGAGCCAGGGTGCCTTGTGTACATCGTCAACCGGTCTATCGAAGACCCTCGCCGGTTCCTGCTCTACGAACAGTACACCGATGAAGAGGCGGTCAACGCCCATCGCGCCACGGACATGTTCCAGGAGCACGTGCTCGGAACCGTTGTCCCGATGCTCGAGACCCGTGAACCGCACTTTTATGAGGTAGTTGAACCATAATCCTTGACGGCCCCTGGCTGACGGTCATTATGCGAAACAGCAAGTCGGCCGATCGGCCCCGCCGAGGCATATAAGATGCTGGATTAAAACCGTGTCGTGTCAGCCTTTGCCATGCTGTACCGAACGCGGTGAAGAAATCTGCCGGGAGCCCCGAACGCAGATTGCCCGAATTCGACACACAGGGGCTGAGAAATATCGGGAGTAATAGATTCGGAGAGCGAGGAAGCGATGACCGCAGGAACTGATCTGAAAATGTATAACCTGCTGATCGACGGGAAACAGGTCCCGGCCGCATCAGGCGAGACGTTTGATACGGTCAGCCCGACCGACAACAAGCCGATCGGACGGATCGCCAAGGCCGGGGTCGAAGACGTCAACCGCGCGGTTGCCGCAGCTCGCAAGGCCTTTGACGAAGGCCCCTGGCGAACGATGGTCCCGATGGAGCGCAGCAAGCGAATGCGGCGCGTTGCCGACATCATTCGTGAACGCGTCGATGAGCTGGCGCGTATCGAGACCCAAAACTGCGGCAAGATCATCGTTGAATCCCGTCAGGATGTCCTGAACTCCGCAAACTGCATTGAGTACTACGCCAACCTTACCGGGCAGATCTGGGGTGAGACGATTCCGATGAACGGCCCGCTGCTCGACTACACGACCCGGGAGCCGTTCGGTGTCTGCGGTCAGATCATTCCCTGGAACTTCCCGATGCTCATGGCGGCCTGGAAGCTCGGACCGGCGCTGGCGACCGGCAACACAATCGTGCTCAAGCCGGCC
Source organism: Thermomicrobiaceae bacterium (assembly GCA_007122555.1). Lineage (GTDB taxonomy): Bacteria > Chloroflexota > Chloroflexia > Thermomicrobiales > Thermomicrobiaceae > SLMJ01. The sequence goes on from SKTL01000396.1 coordinate 2,303, forward strand.
TCGGCAACGCCGATTACCGCGTTGCTGCTGGGGGAGATCTGTCTGGAAGCGGGCATCCCGGAGGGGGTCGTTAATGTCCTGACCGGGCCGGGAGCGACAATCGGCGCGGCAATCGCCGAACACCCGGATGTCGATAAGCTGGCATTTACCGGTGAAACCGAAACCGGCAAGGACATCATTCGTCGCAGCGCCGGGACAATCAAGAAGGTGTCGCTCGAACTTGGCGGAAAGTCGCCCAACATCGTCTTCCCAGACACCGACATTGATGAAGCGGTCAACGGCTCGCTCTTCGCGATCTTCACGAACGCGGGCCAACGTTGCACTGCGCGTACGCGGCTCTTCCTGCACGAGTCGATTCATGACGAGTTCATGGATCTGTTTGTCAGGAAGGCCGGGAACATCCGGATCGGCGACCCGCTCGAAGAATCAACGCAAATGGGCCCGGTCATCTCACAGGCGCAGTGTGAGCGGGTGCTCAGTTTCGTCGAGAAGGCCCGTTCGGAAGGCGCTGACCTGCGACTCGGCGGCGTGCGAGTGGATGAAGCTGCGCTCAAGGACGGCAACTTCGTTGAACCGACGATCTTCGATCAGGTACAGAACGATATGAGCATCGCCCAGCAGGAAGTTTTCGGTCCCGTGCTTTCCGTCATTCCGTTCGAGGGCGAAGAGGACGTCGTTCGAATGGCGAATGACTCCATCTACGGGCTGGCCGCCACGATCTGGACAAACGACATCAAGCGCGCCCACCGGCTGGCGAAGGACATCCGCGCCGGGAACATCAGCATCAACTTCCCCACGGTTAACCCGCCAGAGGCCCCGTTCGGCGGCTTCAAGCAGAGCGGCATCGGCCGCGAGCTCAGCAAACACGCGATCGACCTCTACACACAGACAAAGAACGTGGTGATCAACCTCGACGAAAAGAAGTTCGACTGGTACGGCGCCTGGCCGACCGACAAATAGACGATCGCCCTGCGGAACCGACGATTTGACGCATTCCCCTCTCTCATTCCGGGGAGAGGGGCCCCGCGGTGCGGGTTAAGCTACACCACGATCGCCGATTCAAGCATGAACCGCGCTCCAGCGATTGCACTCATCACGATGTACGCAAGGACAATCGCCACCGCCGCGGAGCGAGACAGATCCGCCGGCCGCGTCGCCTGCTGAAATCCGCCGGTCGCAAGGCGCAGCGCAACCAGCGAGATCGACGCCAGCACTGCCACCGCGGAGAGCACGA
>SKTL01000085.1 GCA_007122555.1 Thermomicrobiaceae bacterium
AGATCGACGGTCATCAGACTGTCTTTCAGGGCGTCTGCCCGGACTGCCAGGCCAGGCGCAAGGCGCAAAACACGCACGAGCAGTAAGCGCGGAGCGGGAATCGCTCTTGCAGGAATGACTGTGATCGTGTATTTGTAAACCAAATGGTTTTGAAAGCTACCGATGTAGCTCCGGTCGGTCGATTGTATGAAGGACGAAGGGTTTCAGATGAGCGAGACGCCACTGTTTCAAGTTGAGAACTTGCACGCAGGCATCGAAGGTGAAGAGATCCTCAAGGGTGTTAATCTGACGATCAACCGTGGTGAAATCCACGCGCTGATGGGTCCGAACGGCTCCGGCAAGAGCACGCTCGCCTATATCGTGGCTGGTCACCCGAACTATGAGGTGTTCGAAGGCCGGGTGCTCTACAAGGGCGAAAACGTGCTGGAGCTTGGCGCCGATGAACGCGCTCAGCTCGGAATGTTCCTGGCGTTCCAATACCCGACGACGATACCGGGTGTCAGCATGGCCAACTTCCTTCGCCTGGCGGTGAACTCCGTCAAGGGCGAGGATGATGGCGAAGGCGGTAAGAAGCGGATTGCTCCGCGCGAGTTCCGCAAGATGCTTCGCGAGAAAATGCAGATGCTGAACATCGACGAGTCGTTCGCGACTCGCTATCTGAACGAAGGCTTCTCCGGCGGCGAGAAGAAGCGAGCCGAGATCCTGCAGATGGCGATGCTCGAGCCCGAGTTCTGCATCATGGACGAGACCGACTCCGGTCTCGACATCGACGCCCTGCGCACCGTTTCCGAAGGCGTTAACCGCCTCTACAGCGATAACATGGCGATGCTGCTGATCACGCACTATCAGCGACTACTGAACCACATCAAGCCGCAGTACGTTCACGTCATGCTCGAAGGTCGAGTCGTTCAGTCCGGCGGACCCGAACTGGCCGAGGAACTCGAAGCCAAGGGATATGACTGGCTGAAGGAAACAGCCGCCGCGGGCAGCTAGCAGCTGCAAGAACGCAAGCGTTGGTACGTCAACTCTGCCTGAAAGTGAGGCCAGAATGGTCACGAAGCCAGACGTCAATTTCGGTGAGTATCAGTACGGGTTCTCGGATCCCGAGGATTACCATTTCAAGTCCCGCAAAGGACTTGACGTCGAGATGGTCACCCAGATCTCCGATATGAAGGGCGAACCGGAGTGGATGAAGGACTTCCGGCTCAAGTCGCTCGAGTACTTTGAAAAGCGCGAGACCCCGACCTGGGGCGGCGATCTGAGCGACCTCGATTACAACGACATCTTTTACTACGTTCGCGCCAGTGAAGCTGCCGGCAAGAGCTGGGATGATGTGCCCGAGTACATCAAGAACACGTTCGAAAAGCTCGGGATCCCGGAAGCCGAGCGGAAATTCCTCGCCGGCGTCGGCGCCCAGTATGAGTCAGAAGTGGTTTACCATTCGCTGCGAGAGGATCTCCAGAACCAGGGCGTCATATTCCTGGACATGGATGCGGCCCTCAAGGAGCATCCGGAGATCGTCAAGAAGTACATGGGAACGATCATCCCGCCGAACGACAACAAGTTCGCGGCGCTGAACTCCGCGGTCTGGTCCGGCGGCTCGTTTGTTTACGTGCCGAAGGGCGTGAAGGTCGAGATTCCGCTGCAGGCGTACTTCCGAATCAACGCCGAGAACATGGGCCAGTTCGAACGGACGCTGATCATCGTCGAAGAGGACGCCTACGTTCACTATGTTGAGGGCTGCACCGCTCCGACGTACACGACCAACTCGCTGCACAGCGCGGTGGTCGAGATCATCGTCAAGGAAGGCGGCCGCTGCCGCTACACGACGATCCAGAACTGGTCAAAGAACACCTATAACCTGGTGACCAAGCGCGCCGCCGCCTACAAGAACGCGACGATGGAGTGGGTTGATGGCAACCTGGGCTCCAAGCTCACGATGAAGTATCCGGCCGTCTGGCTGATGGAGCCGGGCGCCCGCGGCGAGGTTCTTTCGGTCGCCTTCGCGACTGATGGCATGCACCAGGACGCCGGAGCCAAGATGGTCCATGTGGCGCCGAATACGTCGTCACAGATCATCTCCAAGTCGATCTCAAAGGGTACGGGCCGATCGACCTACAGAGGGCTGGTCAAGGTCCACAAGGGCGCATCGAACGTCAAGGCGAACGTTGTCTGCGACGCCCTTTTGCTAGATGAGGAAAGCCGGACCGATACCTACCCGTACATGGAAATTGAAGAGGAGCAAGTCTCCATTGGCCACGAGGCGACCGTCTCCAAGGTGGCCGAGGAACAGCTTTTTATCTGCAGAGCCGCGGTGTCTCGGAAGCCGATGCGATGAGCATGATCGTCAGCGGCTTCATCGAACCGGTCGCCAAGGAGCTTCCGCTCGAGTATGCGGTTGAGTTGAACCGCCTGATCCAGCTCGAGATGGAGGGATCGGTCGGATAGACGACCGATGCCAGCACCCGGAACGGGAGGGCGCAGCGCCCTCCCGTTGATCGAGAAACCGCCAGGGCGGGCATTCTGTCCGCTCGCAACACGCTCAAGACCATGAGGGAGAAGCATGGAAGCATCGGTTCAGGAAGCAACGAAAGGGTTTTCAAAGCGCGCAGCTGAAGAGCTTTCGCTGCGGCGCGGCGAACAAGACTGGGTGCGCGAGTTGCGACTGAAGGCGTGGGACATCTACGAGGGTATCCCCATGCCCAAGCGCACGGATGAGGAGTGGCGGCGCACCGATATCCGGCGCATGCCCATCAACGACGTGACGCCGTTCACCCAACTGCAGCAGAAGGTTGACGCTCGCGAAAACCTTCCAGCTGACGTTCTGACGGCGATGTCGTCCGATGTGGCCGATTCCGGACTGAACGTGCAGATCGACTCCTCGACCGTGTTCTCCACGGTGGAGAGCTCGGTCTCTGACCAGGGTGTCATTTTCACCGATCTGGCGACCGCGATCGAGCAACACCCGGAACTCGTTCAGAAGTATTTTCTGAACGCGGTCCCGGCCGACGACAACAAGTTCGCGGCGCTGAACGCGGCGTTCTGGAGCGGTGGAACGTTCCTCTACGTCCCCGAAGGCGTGCAGATCGAAGTTCCATTCCGCAACGTCGTTTACAACAAGACGCCCGGAGCTTCGGTGTTCTCGCACACGATCATCGTTGCTGAAGAGGAAGCATCGGTCGTCATGATCGATCACTGGAGCTCCGCCGAAGGCGAGGAGCTCTCGCTCTCCAGCAACGTCGTCGAGATCTACGCTGAAGAAGATGCCCAGGTGCGGTATATCCAGTTGCAGGACTGGGGCCGCAATATGTGGAGCTTCAACACGCAGCGCTCGAATTGCGCCCAGGACGCCCAGGTCAACAGCCTGAACGTGGCGCTCGGAGGCAAGTTCAGTCGCAGCAACATCACCGGCATGCTGAACGGCGCCGGTTCGCTGGTTGAGATGCTTGGCATCTATTTCGCTGATGAGAATCAGCACATCGACCATCTCACCCGGCAGGAACACGTCTCGCCGTACGCAACCAGCGACCTGCT
>SKTL01000485.1 GCA_007122555.1 Thermomicrobiaceae bacterium
CGCTACGCGCTCATCGGATTGCCGGTAACTGAGCCGGTCTGGATGCGGGCGCCGGTCGGAGGGGTCAATCAGGACGTGCTGGCGCAGTGCTTCGAACGACGTTGTCTCACCTATACGCCGAGCAACCCTGACAGCTGGCGAGTGGAGATGGGAAACATCGGTCAGCACTATCTGGAATGGCGTCAGAACACGTCGTCTCTATCAGTGCATGAACGTTCACGGTGGCCGGTCGGGCCGGGCCAAACGAGTACCCTGAAGACGGTTGCACAGACCCCACAATAAGCGGTAACCTGCACGGAGATAATGCCACTGTACATGCTGGCGTGATGCTGTTACGCTAGTGTCGGTTTCAGGAATTTTATGCGCGAACCTGAACCGTCTGGGGGACTTTCGAGTACAGGGGTTGGGCCGGGGGAGCACCAGGGTGCCAATACTGTCGCGAATTCCGAAGCGCGTGCGTGTCGTTGAGGTCGGTCCACGGGACGGACTTCAAAACGAGCCGACGCGCGTTGCTTCGCACAACAAAATCTCCTTCATAAACGCGTTGTCCGAAGCCGGACTGCGCGTCATTGAAACGACCAGCTTTGTCAGCCCGAAGGCCGTCCCGCAAATGGCCGACGCTGGCGATGTGATGCTGGGAATAACGCCGTATCCGGGCGTCTGCTATCCGGTTCTTGTCCCGAATGAACGTGGATACGATCGAGCCCGCGAATCAGGTTGCACTGCAATTGCCCTTTTTACCGCTGCATCCGAGCAATTCAGCCAGAAGAACGTCAACGCTACGATCGCCGAGACGTTCCAGCGATTCGCGCCGATCGCCCAGCGAGCCCGGGAAGACGGCGTCTGGGTCCGCGGTTACGTATCCACTGCGACGGACTGCCCATATAGCGGACATGTTGATCCCGAGGACGCAATCCGGGTCGCTGAGCGCTTGATCGAGCTGGGCTGCGACGAAGTCGCCCTGGCGGATACGGTAGGACTCGCCACGCCGAAACGACTCGGCGAGCTCCTCGAGCGCGCCTGCGCGCGCCTTCCAGTAACCCGGCTAGCGCTCCATTTGCACGATACTGGTGGACTGGCGCTCGCCAACGTAATCATCGGTCTGGACTACGGCGTCACGACATTCGATGCCGCCGCAGGGGGACTCGGAGGATGTCCATTTGCGCCCGGAGCGCCAGGGAATCTGGCGACCGAGCGACTCTTGAAGCTTCTCCATGGGCTGGGAATTGACACCGGAATCGACGAAACTCGCGTCGCCGACGCGATCGAGCAGCTACACGCAGCATATCCAGAACTGGGGCGCCGGAATGCCGCGTGAAGCGTCTGCCGTACCGACCGGAATGCCAGCATTAACCGGGTTGAGCCCGTGTGTATGCTTAGCAGCCGTGCTGGTTGAGCAGCAGAAAGGATGCAGCGTTGACCTTCTTCCCGTACATCAAGCCTGAAGGCCGCACGGGAGCCATTGAAAACCGGCTGGGCGGAAGCCGAACGACTCGCTGGCTGGCGCCGGAACAGACCGGCACCCGGCCTGCAGCACGCCCGCAGATCGACCTCATTGGCGAGGCGGTTGCGCTCGGACCTCTCAACTCTGATTTGCTGGAGAAGTACCAGAACTGGCTGAGCTACTACGGGGAAGATCGTGATCTCCCCGGCGCTGCATTCGACAGTGTCGAAGTTGAATTCGAGTTTGCCGCCGAAACTGGCGAGAGCGTTGAGGACATTTATTTCACGGTCTACGAACTCGGAAGCTGGCGGCCAATTGGCGGCGCCGCGCTCACCGAGATCGACTATGACGACCAGGTCGCCGAGTTCTCGATGATCATTGGAGAGCCTGATTGCCGGGGAAAAGGCTATGGCAGCGAGTCAACCCGCCTGGTGCTCGACTACGCCTTCAACGCACTCGGACTGCAGCACGTCATGCTCAGCGTGTATGAGTACAACTACTCGGCCCGCGGCGCGTTTCAGCGGGCCGGATTCCGGGAGTTCAGCCGGCGGCGCGATTGCCATCTGGAAGGCGCCCGCTTCTGGGACGAAATCTATATGGGCTGCATTGCCGGGGATTTCAACCGCGCGGTCAACAACGGGGTTCGCGTCCAGGTCGACCTCGATGCCTGATACGCCGCCAGAACGAACGACCTGCTGAGCTCGTAGACAACTCTATCTGTCGACGTTCCACCGCCCGTCCGGAGATTCACCCGGACGGGCGCGAAGTTTCTGGTTCGCCATCATAATAGCGGACAGTGAGATCGGCACAGCTCAAATCAGGGTGGTTTGCGGAAAGACACCGTGTTGCTCAAGCCGATTTCCGGACTCCAGAATCACTGCAACGTGCGTGGAGATACAGCGAACGCATCACGCCCGCCCCGGGCTTCCGATTCTATTGACGCCCGCGTTCGCGCTGATCCAGCCACTCCAGCACCGCGCTACGCGGAATATCGACCACATCGCTGCCGATCTTGTTGCCGCGCAGGTTCCCCTTGTGGACCTCCTGCGTGATGAGCGCTTCATCGATATCAAGCAACTCGGCAAGCTCACCTGGTGAATATGTCTCCTGCTGAATCAACTCTTCCGCCCAGTTGTTTCCGCTACTTGTCATCGCTGCACTGACTCCTTCACATGTTCCGTTCGGATCGCGCTCAAATTCGGTACCGGTGAAACGCGCGCTCCGGGCATCACGTTTCAGGAATGTTCCCGCTCAGAAGTCCGCGATTCTCATGCCGAGATGATTCGGCGCGGGATCTCATCGACGACGAAGCGATCTGCTATTCTGTTCAGGCGGTCGCGGCATCCGGTGTCGTGGCTTGAAGGGGTACGAAAGGAATACCGACCATATCCTCGCCTCCACCTATTGACGCACCAAAACGAGCAGCCGAAGAGGCCGTCGTTCGCGCCGGCTGGCGGCAGATGTTCAACGCGCTGGCGAACCGCGAGTTCCGGATCCTCTGGTTCGGCATGCTGCCGAGCATGTTCGCCCTGCAAATGGGCTCGGTCGTCATCGGCTTTGTCGCCTACGACATCACCGGCATTGCAGCTGTGTTGGGCCTCATCGCCGCCGGCATGGGTATTCCGATGTTCAGCCTTTCGCTGATCGGCGGGGTCGTCGCCGATCGCGTCCGAAAGCGGAACGTCGTCCTCATCAGCCAGACCGCGGTCGGAATCGCGGTTACCGCAATCGGCGTCCTGATTCTCACAGACCGAATCGAGATCTGGCACCTGTTCATCATGGCGCTGATTCAGGGGACCTCATTCGCCTTCAACATGCCGGCGCGCCAGGCGTACATCGCCGAAGTTGTCCCTCGGGATGCGCTGATGAACGCGGTCGCGCTCAACAACGCTGGAATGAGCATGTCGCGTATCGCGGGACCTGCCGCCGCCGGACTGTTGATCAGTATCCCGACAATTGGCTCCGGCGGCGTCTTCCTGCTGATGGGCGCGATGTACGCAATCGCCATCACCGCCCTCTTCTGGGTCCCGCCGGGGACCGCCCACCCGAGCAAACGGTCCGGCGCACAACAACTCAAGGACG
>SKTL01000234.1 GCA_007122555.1 Thermomicrobiaceae bacterium
AAGTGTTGCATGGAGTCCAGCGGAGCGAACGTCTGAGCCGCTGGATCGACCTGAGCGACCAGAAGTGGCCGGTACAGCGCTAGCGCGGCTCCGCAGCAGCGCCGGCAATGACGAAGGGGGAGAGCGTGAACTATCGGGAAGATCTTGATACGCCGTGTCTGGTGGTCCGCAAGTCAGCACTGCAGAAGAACATTGATGAGATGGCCGAGTACGCCCGACAGCACGGAATCTCTATGCGACCTCACCAGAAGACGCACAAGACCGCGGAGATTGCCCGCATGCAGATGGATGCCGGAGCGGTCGGGGTAACCTGCGCCAAGCTGGGGGAGGCGGAAGCGCTGGTCGATTCCGGCGCCGTCGACGACGTGTTTCTGGCCTATCAGATTGTGGGCCCGCGCAAGATCTCCCGGCTCCTTGCGCTCATGGATCGCGCCAGGGTGAGTGCGGCGGTTGACGGGGTTGAGGGGGCTCAGGCGCTGTCTGACGCATGCGTTGCGGCCGGAAAGACGCTCGATGTGATTATCGAGATGAACACCGGACTGAACCGCGCCGGCATCCTGCCTGGCGAAGAGACGGAGCGTCTGGCCGAGAAGGTTGCCGCGATGCCGGGCCTCAATGTCAAAGGGATCATGACCCATGAGGGACACGTAGCCAAGGCGATCAATCAGGACGAACTTGACAGCTATGGCGGCGATGCTGGCAAGGCGATGGTTGATACCGCGAAACGCCTTCGAGATAAAGGTATTCCAGTGGACGTGATCAGCGTCGGCTCCACTCCTGGCTCGTTCAGCACCACCAAGATCGACGGCATTACCGAGATGCGCCCGGGCACCTATGTCTTCTACGACAACGCGATCTTCCGATTCGGTCGTATCGGTCCGGAGCGCTGCGCATTGCGGATTCTTGCGACGGTAGTTTCCCGTCCGGCTCCGGATCGGGCGATCGTTGACGCTGGCTCCAAGACCCTGGCGATGGATCCGCCCCCGCCCGACCGCAAGGGACACGGGTACGTCGTCGAGGAGCCGGATGCGGTCATCGCTCGCGTCAGTGAAGAGCACGGAGTGATCGAGTTTCCGAGCGGCGACAGCTCACTCGCCGTCGGCGATGTAGTGGAGATTATCCCGAACCATGTCTGTCCAACCGTGAATCTGCAGAATGAGCTTTTCGTGGTCTCGGATGATGGCTCTATCGAGACGTGGAACATCATCGCCCGCGGGAAGGTCCGCTAGATCCCTTGCGACACAAGAGTGCATATAAGCGAGCGGGAGGTAATTTCTGCCTCCCGCTCGCATTGTCACTGCAGGAGTTTTTCTAGAATTCCGGGTCTCCGAGGGGCTCTACGTCACCGCGTTGAAGCCCGTTGTAACAATCCACGCAAATGTCGACGTTTCCACCGCCCATGTGCCCGATCGTTTCGCTGGCGACCAGAATCAACGACTCGGCTGGCTTGGAGATGCCACACAGTGCGCACGGCTTCGAATCGTTCCCACCGAGAAGCTCGCGATTGACGACTTCCTGATCTTCACTCATCACGACTCTCCATCTGTATATCGAGCGTTGGCTTATCGAACGTCGTGCGCCCTGATCCCGATTCCGCAGCCTGTGTGCCGTCAACTACCATGAACAGCTTAGATGCCGTTGCTCATCGCGTCGGAGTGCGCCGACATCGTCGCCACCAGCACCTCATCCATGAACCGACTGATATCGGTAAACGCTTTGATCGCGCGCCTGGCCGGCATCTGTTCTTCTTCAACGAACTGCGTGACCGACTGAAACACTGGATAGCGAAAGAACAGAAACGCCTCGACGGCATCGGTCGCCGAGAGACCGGCGTCAGCGCTGATGGAGCCGTACCGGCGGCCGATTCTCCGGCCCTCGTCGTAAATCTCTTGAAGATCGTCGGCACCGGGTTCGCCAATCGATCGAACGGCGAAATCGATCAACCGGCGACCAAGAACCCGAAGCTCGTGCAGCTGCTCATCGGAGTAGGCGCGGTACCAGGAACGCTGCCGGGCGAGTCTGAGATAGTCTGGTTCGTACGCCGAGATTGACATTCTCGTGAGCGACTTGCGGGACGATGGACGGCTAGGTGTCGCCCCACGAAGAATCGCCTGGAGATCCGATTTCCGATAGCGCCGGTGCCCTCCAGGGGTGCGAAAGACTGGAACCCGCCCGCTATCGCTCCAGCGACGAAGGGTCGACTGATCAACACCGAGCATCTTGCAGGCGGAGTCGATGCCAAGCCACTCTTCTTCGCTTGCCTGGTTCTGATCGTCGTCACCGGTTTGCGCCACACGAACTCCGTTTCAGGAATCTAGATATCCCCGCTGCTGTCGCCGAGTTTACCGCGTTGCAGCGTGGATGTCGGTTGTCAAATCATGACAGCGAATAACGTGTACGTGGTATATACTTGGAGTGCTGCGATCGATTGCGGGAGGATGATTCTGTCCCGCGCTTCATTGACATTATCTGAGAGAGGTGCGAATGGCCAAAGCCGATATGATCGAAACGGAAGGGCATGTTGTTGACGCTCTTCCAAATGCAACATTCATGGTGGAGCTGGAGAACGGTCACAAGGTTCTGGCGCATGCTTCGGGCAAGATGCGCAAGCATTTCATTCGGATTCTCCCGGGCGACAAAGTCCGCGTTGAGCTGACCCCCTATGACCTGAGCCGCGGCCGCATTACCTACCGATTCCGCTAGCCGCCTGGCTAATGCCAGACCGTTGAGCGAATGCCCGATTGCGGCTGTGGCTGAAACGGGTAGTCCGCCAGACGGTCTATGTCAATATCTGTCCCCAGTCCTGGCTCAGTCGGCACGACGAAATGGCCGTTGACGACCTGCACGGGTCTGGTTGATAGTGCATCTCGTATCGGACGCTCTCGCTCCATCTGTTCCAGTACAAGGAAGTTCGGAATTGCCGCGCAGAGGTGCATGGTCGCCAGCGTGGCGATTGGTCCCCCTGAGTTATGCGGGGCTACGGAGACGTAGAACAGATCGGACAGTATGGCGATCTTGCGAACCTCGGTGATTCCTCCAGCGTGCATCAGATCCGGCTGAATCACGCGGCAACCGCCAGTCTGAAGCAATCGCTGGAAGTCCCAGCGGTTGAGCAATCGCTCACCCGTGGCGATCGGGATCGAGATGCCCGCCTGGACTCTCGCCATCTCTTCGATGTTCTCAAAGGGTATTGGCTCCTCGAACCATGCGGGTCGATAAGGCTCGAACATCTCCGCTGCTATGCGAACAGTCCGGGGCGACAGTCGCTCGGCGCACTCGATGTAGATTTCGAGGTCATCTCCCGCGGTTTCTCGAAACGCCGCCATCCGCTCGCTCGCATGTTGCAGCGCGCGTTGTTCATTCCGACGCATCGCCTCGGCGTCGAATGCGACATACTTGAACCCCGCATAGCCGCGACGCGCAAAATCCCGAATACGGTCGTGCTCCTCCTGCTCGTCCTGGACACCATCAAACGCGTGACTGGCGTAAACGCGCAGCGAGCTTCGCACCTGACCGCC
>SKTL01000228.1 GCA_007122555.1 Thermomicrobiaceae bacterium
AACGGATCTTCACTCAACCAGGGCAGGACCCCTACGATTCGATTGAGTGGGTTCAGCGAACATCTCGCATCGCCAACCCGGATGGGTCGGTCGTCTTCGAAATGAAAGACGCCGAGATCCCGGCGAGCTGGTCGCAGGTGGCGACGGACATTATGGTGTCCAAATACTTCCGCAAGGCCGGCGTGCCGCAGTACGACGAGCATGGCAATCAGATCTTCGATGAGAACGGCGAGCCGGTGCTCGGTCCGGAACGAAGCGCCAAGCAGGTGATTGACCGGCTGGCGAATACCTGGCGCTCCTGGGGCGAGCAGTACGGCTACTTCGCGTCCGGCGACGACGCGCAGGCGTTCGAGGATGAACTGAAGTACATGCTCGTTCACCAGATGGCCGCGCCGAACTCGCCGCAATGGTTCAACACCGGCCTCTCTCACGCCTACGGCATCACCGGTCCGGCGCAAGGTCACACCTATGTCGACCCGGAAACCAACGAAGTCGTCGATTCAGGCGACGCTTACACCCGTCCAACCCCGCATGCCTGCTTCATTCAGTCGGTCGAAGACGATCTTGTCAATGAAGGCGGCATCTTCGATCTGGCGATTCGGGAGGCCCGCGTCTTCAAATACGGCTCCGGCACGGGAAGCAATTTCTCGCGACTTCGTGGAGAAGGGGAGCCGCTTTCCGGCGGCGGATCGTCGTCCGGCATGATGAGCTTCCTGAAGATCTTCGACCGGGCGGCCGGCGCCATCAAGAGCGGCGGCACGACGCGCCGGGCGGCGAAGATGGTCGTGGTCGATATCGATCATCCCGATGTCGAGGCGTTCATCAACTGGAAGGCCGAAGAGGAACTCAAAGTCGCCGCCCTCATTGCGGCGGGCTACTCCGCGGACTTCAACGGCGAGGCCTACGGCACCGTTTCCGGCCAGAACTCGAACAACTCGGTCCGCATCACCGACGATTTCATTCAGGCGGTGATCGATGACGAAGAGTGGCATCTGACCCGCCGGACCGACGGCTCCGTCCATCGCACCGTCCGGGCTCGTGACCTCTGGCATCAGATCGCCCAGGCGGCCTGGCAGTGCGCCGATCCGGGCGTTCAGCTCGATACGACGATCAATGACTGGCACACCTGCCCGGTTTCCGGCCGGATCAACGCGTCCAACCCGTGCTCGGAATACATGTTCCTTGACGATACGGCCTGCAACCTGGCCTCGCTGAACTTGCTGAAGTTCTATGACGTCGAGACCCGGGAGTTCCATCTCGAGAAGTATCGTCACGCGACCCGGCTCTGGACGGTTGTGCTCGAGATCAGCGTGTTGATGGCGCAGTTCCCGAGCAGTTCGATCGCCCGGAACAGCTACGATTTCCGCACGCTCGGACTCGGCTACGCCAATCTCGGCTCGCTGCTGATGCAGATGGGCCTGGCCTACGACTCCGAAGCTGGCCGCTCGATCGCCGGAGCGCTGACCTCGATCCTGACGGGCGAGTCCTACGCCGCGTCGGCCGAGATGTCCGCGGCGCTGGGACCGTTCCCGAAGTTCGCTGAGAACCGGGACGCGATGCTCCGCGTGATGCGGAACCACCGCCGGGCCGCCTACAACGCCGCGCACGAGGAGTACGAGAACCTCTCGATCAAGCCGGTGGCCATCAACCCTGACTACTGCCCGGGAGATATGCTCGATGCCGCCCGAACGGCCTGGGACCGGGCGATCGAGCTCGGCGAGCAGCACGGGTACCGCAACGCCCAGGCGACATTGCTCGCGCCGACCGGGACGATCGGCCTGCTGATGGATTGCGACACAACCGGCGTGGAGCCGGACTTCGCGCTGGTGAAGTTCAAGAAGCTGGCCGGGGGCGGCTACTTCAAGATCGCCAACCAGTCCGTCCAGCCGGCGCTCAAGGCGCTGGGCTACGGCGAAACCGAGGTGCAGGACATCATGCGGTACCTGCTCGGCTCGCTCAGCTTCAGCGAATCGCCGCACATCAACCGGGACTCGCTGCGTGAGCGCGGCCTGACCGATGACGAGATCGACCGCATCGAAGGCATGCTGCCGTCCGTGTTCGAGCTGCCGTTTGCCTTCAACGCCTGGACGCTGGGCGAGGACGCCATGAAGCGGCTCGGGTTCACGCCGGAGCAGTGGAGCAAACCTGGATTCAACCTGCTGCGCTCGCTCGGCTTCACCTGGCCGCAGATCGAAGAGGCGAACGACGTTATCTGCGGTATGCAGACGGTTGAAGGCGCTCCGCATCTGAAGGACGAGCATCTGCCGGTGTTCGATTGCGCCAATGCCTGCGGCCGCCACGGCGAGCGGTTCATTCACTACATGGGTCACGTCAAGATGATGGCGGCGGTGCAACCGTTTCTCTCCGGCGCGATCTCCAAGACGATCAACATGCCGAACGATGTCACCGTGCAGGACATCGAGAACTCTTATATGGAGTCGTGGAAGCTCGGTCTGAAGGCGATGGCGCTCTATCGGGACGGTTCCAAGCTCTCCCAGCCGCTGTCGGCCGTCAGTGATTCGTCCCACGAAGACGCCGAGGACGAGCAGGCCGATCAGCCGGTTGCGGCGGCGCCGGAACCGATCGTCAAGGTTATCGAGCGGCCGAAGCGACGACCGCTTCCAGGTAAGCGAGGCGGATTCACCCAGGAAGGCCGTGTGGCCGGACACAAGATCTATCGGCGAACCGGCGAGTACGAGGACGGCACGCTCGGCGAGATCTTTATTGATATGCACAAAGAAGGCGCCGCCTTCCGGAGCATGATGAACAATTTCGCGATCGCCATCTCCAAGGGCCTGCAGTACGGCGTGCCGCTGGAGGAGTTCGTCGAGACATTCACCTTCCAGCGCTTCGAGCCGCAAGGCATGGTCGAGGGACATCCGAACATCAAGATGGCGACCTCGATCATCGACTACGTCTTCCGGGTGCTCGGGTATGAGTACCTTGGTCGAACCGACTTCGTACAGGTGCAGCCGTCGATCGATACGGATCCGACGGAGTTGGGAGCGCCGGAGCCGGGGGAAGCCCCGGCCGCACCGGTCGCGAGTAGACCGGCCGCGGCAAGCGAACCCGAGCCGGCGCAGACGTCGGTTGCAAACGGTACGCACAATAGCCAGAACGGCGCAGCCAACGGGGTCAGCCGCTCGGCGAAGAGCGAGCAGGAAGAGATCGCGGCGCTCGTGGCGATTGCGCAGAGTCGGGAGCCGGAGTTCGGCGGCAGCGCGCAACCGGATGGCGGCTGGAGCGAGCAGCTTTCGCAGATGATGGGGGACGCCCCCTTCTGCGACGTCTGCGGGCACATCACCGTCCGCAACGGCGGATGCTACAAGTGCCTGAATTGCGGCAACAGCCTGGGCTGCTCGTAAGCCTGTCGCAACAGGGAAATCAGCAGAGCTCGGGCCGGTCCTTCGGGGCCGGCCTGTTTCGTGTGGTCTGGTATCATGCAGTAATCTGAAAGGATCACGGATATGGTCAAGGACATGCGACGAGTGCGCGTTGACAGTGAAGCGGACC
>SKTL01000305.1 GCA_007122555.1 Thermomicrobiaceae bacterium
ATCCGGCGCAAGGCGTACACGGAAAAGGCGCAATCGCGAATCCAGGCGTAGCGGTAGTCCCAGTTCCGGGGGCCGCCGATCGCTTCGGGCAGGGATGAGGTTGGGGCGGCGACGATCGCGCCGGTCGGCAGGTAGTCCATCATCTTCAATGTCACCGCGGAACGGCGGACGAGATCGTACTGGGGCCCTTCATAATGGAAGCAGCTGATCCAGTTGCGCCAGGCGTCGATCGTTGATTGGAGGCAGTGACTCGGCGGGACCGGGTTGAAGCGGTGCGGGGGGCGTTCCCACTGCAGCATGACGTAGAACTCATCATCCTGCCGCAGGGCGAGCTCGGTATGCAGGCCGTCAAGCTCGACGGTGCTGTTGAGCGAGAGATCGAGATCGGGTTGATCGTGCAGGGTCAGTTGATAGCCGCCGCTACTGCGTTCGACCTCGGCGCCGCCTTTCGGGGTGACGTCAACCCGGAGATTAACCGGGCCCTGCAGGACTTCCACCCGGCGAAGCAGTTCGCGGCGACCGGGAGGCGCGTCTTCGTTGAGATTGACGCCGCTGCGGAGCGTCATGGCGTCGGTTATCCGCACGAGCCCGCCGGGGCTGCGCAGCTCGGTAACCAGCACCCCGGTGTCATCCAGGTAGTACTGCCGGGATTCCCGGAGATTCTCGAGCGAGATGGAGAATGATCCACCGCGAACGGTATCGAGAATCTGGGCGAAGATCGGCGGGGAGTCGAATCGCGGGATACACATCCAGGGGATGGAGCCATCTCGCGAGACCAGGGCGGACCCGGTGCAATCGCCGATCAGGGCGTGGTCTTCAATCGGCATGTAGCCATCGATCCGCTCAACGGAAGTGAAATCAGGCATCGATTCGGCTTCTCCCTTCCCGGAGATCGAAGCGTATTTCCTGCCGGACGGTGTAGTATGCGATCAAATGCTGGCCGCGGCGTTTCTAATGCGCCGGACGGTATGCAATTGCCGGCAATCGTTGCATGATACATACCGACAGCGCCGGAAGGTTCTGCAGGTCAGTCTCGCCTATAATAATGAGTCCGTTGCGGCCGTGGTGGAGGGGTGTCCGGTGGCCGATGATCTCGACAAGCTACTGCGCCATATCGCCCGGAACTACACCGGGCCTCAAGAAGCCAGAGAGGTCGAGCGGGATGATCCGAACATCCCGGCTGAAGCGTTGAAACAGGAACGCCAGCGATTGTTGCGCACAGAGGAGCGCCGCGCCCACGAACTGGCTGATGCGTTTCGGGCCGGGATTTCACAATCACACCTCGCATCGCGCGCGGGAGGTGACGCGATCTCGCTGGACGATCGTGATCCAGAGCAGAACCGGATTGCCGATGCACTGGTGCACTTTCTGGTCGGGCCGGGAATTGCGACGTCACGGACCCGGGCGACCGGTCCACAGCATTACATTTACACGATCTGGATAGACTGGCCGCAACTGCGAAACGTCGCCCGGGAAGCGGGAATCGATCTCAACGCCAGCATCAGGCAGGTTGATGATTCATGAGCAGGGAGGGTCCCATTCAGGAGCTGAAACCGGACGATCTGGAGCGATTGCGCGCGGTCGCCACGACGTTGCAGGTCGAGTTCCAGCGGTGGGACCTGCTCCGGCTTGCGCTGGTGCATCGGTCCTATCTGAACGAACTCGGACTGGAGAGCGACGAGGCGGTTGCGGACTCGAATGAACGGCTGGAGTTTCTCGGGGATGCCGTCCTCGGGATGATTATCGCTGAGTTTCTGTACAACGAGTTCCCGGATCTTCCAGAAGGCCAGCTCACCGCCTACCGGACTGCTCTCGTGCGCACGGAGACGCTGGCCGAATGGGCGAGGCGCTTCGAGCTGGATGCTCACCTGTATCTCGGCCGTGGCGAGCTGATCAGTGAGGGCGACGTCCGGGACCGGATACTCGCCGGTGCGCTGGAAGCGGTAATCGCCGCGATCTACCTGGATC
This sequence comes from Thermomicrobiaceae bacterium, assembly GCA_007122555.1. GTDB lineage: Bacteria > Chloroflexota > Chloroflexia > Thermomicrobiales > Thermomicrobiaceae > SLMJ01. The sequence continues at coordinate 1,969 of SKTL01000305.1, forward strand.
TGGGACTGCGGGCGACCCGGACGTTTCTGAGGAGACTCCTCAGAGAAGATGCCGCATCGATCATCAGCGCCGGACAGGAGACCAACTACAAGGGCCGGCTGCAGGAACTGATCCAGGATCGACATCGGATAACCCCCGCATACCATACACTCAATGTCAGCGGACCGGCGCACCAGCGAACCTTCGAGGTAGAAGTGGTCATCGGAGAGGATCAAGTCGGCGTCGGAACCGGGAGCAGTAAGCGCGCGGCCCAGCAGGAAGCGGCGCGACAAGCGCTGGAGCATCTGGCCGACGATGAAGGTGAGACAGGCGAATGAGCAGGCTCTACGACCAGTTGACGATATTCAGCGGCAACGCCAACCCGGAGCTCGCACGGGAGATCTGCGCCTACATTGATATCCCGCCCGGTCGTATGGAAGCGTTCAAGTTCAGCAACGAGAACATCTTCGTGCGCATTGGCGAGAGCGTCCGTGAAAACGATGTCTTTGTGATCCAGCCGCTCTGCGGCAAAGTTAACGAGAGCATCATGGAGCTGTTGATCATCATCGACACGCTCAAGCGCTCTTCAGCGGGCCGGATCACCGCGGTCATCCCCTACTACGGGTACGGCCGGACAGACAAGAAAGACCAGCCGCGCGTGCCGATCACCGCGCGGCTCATCGCCGACATGATCACCGTCGCCGGGGCGAACCGGGTGTTAACGGTCGATCTCCACGCCGGCCAGCTGCAGGGCTTCTTCAATATACCGGTTGACGAGATGACCGCGCTGCCGACGATCGCTGATTACTTCTTGGGAAAGAACCTGCAGAATCCAGTCGTCGTGGCGCCGGATCTGGGGAGCAGCAAGCGAGCGAGGAACTTCGCCGAAGACATCAACGCCTCACTCGCGGTGATCGAGAAGCGCCGTGTCGGCAATGTCGACCAGAGCGAGGTGCTCAACCTGATCGGATCGGTTAGAGATCAACCGGTGGTTATCATCGATGACGAGATCGATACGGCTGGTTCTCTGGTTCAGGCGGCCGAGGTATGTCTGGAAAACGGCGCCTCGGAAATCTACGCCGCCTGCTCGCACGCCGTGCTGAGCGGACCGGCGATCGAACGTCTGGAGCAGTCTCCGATCCGTGAACTGGTGATTACCAATACCATTCCGTTGCCGCCCGAGAAAGCGATCGACAAGATCACCGTGCTCTCGCTTGCTGCGATTCTGGGCGAATCGATTCAGCGAATCCACACCGGAACCAGCGTGAGTTCAGCCTATCGCAGCGCAGACCGGACGCCGATGCCATAGGATCTTGCTTGACGCCTGTACGTTCGACTGAAAGACTTGCTAGAATTCTGGTGGTGACAACTCGGCAATCGACCGACGATTTCAATCGCGCAACGCCCAGCGGTCATTCATAATACGTTCGCACAGCATCCTGACCAACCGTAGATGGAAGGCGCCACCCGTGCCCAGGAATCGTTCACCCCATGCCGCGCGGAAGAACCAGTCTTCACGAAATGTTCTCGCCCTTATCATTCTGGCCGTATTCGC
>SKTL01000173.1 GCA_007122555.1 Thermomicrobiaceae bacterium
CGATCGACGTACCTGCGAACACTGTCCGAAGGGTCGCAAACACCCTGTCCCGAGGGTCGTAATCAGCTCGAGACAGGGTATCGGGTACGAATTGCTCGGCCGGGAGCTCAGGACCCGGCCGCCAGTGTGTCCATTCGTCGGAATGTAACGACCGCGACAACCGCGAGCAGAGCCAGCCAGCCGATGATGTTCGCCAGAATCCAGGCCCAGTCGCTCGTTGAGTATGTCGGGGGTATAAGCGCATTGAGCTGGGTAATGGCGTCGACCCCGGCATTTGGAAGCGCCCGACCGAGCCAGACGCCGACGCTTCCCAGTTGACTGAGCAGGCCGCCCATCTGACCACCCAGGAACAGCAGCGCGAGCGATGCGCCCAGTCCGGCGGCCAGGGAGCGGCTGATTAACGTGATCGTTGCGGCGATTGCGGCCCAGACGAGCACGCCGATCATCGCCCGGCTGATCAGCACAGCGGCGTCGCCGAAGAATCCGGCTGTGAACCAGGCGGAAATCTGAACGCCTTCGCCAACGGCGAGTCCCGTGACGAGCGAGCCGATGATGGTCAGAACGAGCCCGATCAGCACGCCCGCCAGTCCGATCGTCACCAGCGCAAGTATCTTCGCGACCAGGATCCCGGTGCGCCCTGCGCCCATCATCAGCATGGTGCGAATCGTTCCCCAGGCAAGGTCGCTTCCGACCATTCCGGCGGCCAGCACGATGATCAGGGCGGTCACCATCAATTGCACCAGGCCGATGCCCATGAACAGGCCATCCGGCAGCAACAGCGATTGTTCCAGGCTGGAGCCCATCGATTCGTCGACTTCGACTTCAAGACCCATGCTGTCCGGCGCCAGAAGCGTGCCGATAAGAGTTCCGTAAATCAGAATCATTAGAACAACCAGAATTATGCCGAGCGCCCAGGTCATTGGACGTTTCAGCAGTTTCCAGAGCTCGCCAATGAACAGCCTGCTAATCGGAGTCATCGGGCGATCCTTCCGGTTTTGCGGTTCCGGTCAGCGTCAGGAACTCGTCTTCCAGCCGGCGCTGTCGCGGCCGCAGTTCCGTGACGTCAAATCCCGCTTCGACAAGTTTGCGATTGATTGGACCAGTATGACTCGAGTCAACTGTGACGACCATCAGGCCGTCCACCAGCGCGACGTCCTCTACGTTCGGAATCTGCTGCAGAAACGGGAGGGCGTCGTCCGGGCGGTCGACCCGGATCTCGATCGAATCGCGAGTGTTCAGGACATCGGCCATTTTGCCGCTGGCGATCATCTTGCCGTGGTTGATGATGGCGACATCGGTGCAGATCTCCTGCACCTCGTAGAGGAGGTGGCTCGAGAGAATGACGGTTCTCCCGTCGCGGACCAGTCGCCGGATAAGGGCGCGAATCTCCCGCTGGCCGGCCGGATCCAGCCCGTTCGTCGGTTCGTCGAGAATAACGAGCTCCGGATCGCGCAAGAGCGCTGTCGCGATGCCGAGACGCTGTTTCATTCCTGTTGAGTAGCTCCCGAACTTCGCGTCGGCCCGCTGCGTGAGATCGACCTCGGCGAGCGCGCGTTCGACCCGGGTCTCGTCGTCAATACCGGCGAGATAGGCCCAGAGGCGTAGATTGTCGCGGCCGCTCATGTACGGGTAGAGGGCCGGTTTTTCGACCATGGCGCCGGTCCGCTCCAGCGCTTCGGGGAGTTGTGTGTGAATGTCGAAATTGAGAATGCGCGCAGTGCCGGACGTCGCCGGAATCAAACCGAGCATGACTCCGAGCGTTGTCGTCTTCCCGGCGCCGTTCGGTCCGAGAAAACCGAAGATCGACCCTCGGGGAACGGTGAAGGAGACATGATCAACGGCGGTGAAGTCGCCGAAACGCTTGGTTAGCTGGTCGACGATGATCGCTGGAGGCCGAGGCGTCGAATCGACGTTTCCGCGTTCAATGATAGGTGTCTCAGTTGCCGTCATTCACGCTTCCCGTCTAGCTTATGCACGAGCCGAACTGATGGCGTACTGATCGCGTCAGCGGTGCAGGCGGCGACGGTGCTCATCGAATTCGTCTCTATCGATCTCACCGCGCTGGTAGCGATCTTCCAGAATCTCCTCGGGCGTGCGGGTATCTCCGCCGGTGATGGCTCCCCGAACCAGTCGGTAAATCAGTCTGGCGATAAGGGCAATGATCGCGACGATCAGCAGGACGACGAGCAGGTCGATGAGTTCCATGCGTTGCGCTCCGTTCCGTCGTTCGCGCGGGGCCGGTCAGGCTGGTTCAGACCTGGACCGGGCAGCTAAACCGATCCCGCCAATCAGCAGGCACGATTCTTCACTTCTGTTAAGAGTAGGGTGGTGCAGGAAACAGTGTCGCTGCGAAACGGGGTCAGGCCCTTACAACTTCGTATCAATACTCTTGGTTAGCCTTCTGAGCTACTACCCGGCAGTCTGACCTTCGGGGAACTGTCATACGAAGGCCGGTCCTCCTGAATCTGGACCAGACCGTCACTGGCCAGGCCTTCAACGAGCGATTCCAGCCAGCCCTGGTGCTCTGGCGCGTAGTCGTCTCGCACCCGGTGGCCAAGGTGTTCGAGTTCGATCCCGGTTGAATGGCCGTCCTCCTGGAGGACACGGAGAACCCTCCCCCGGTAGAAGCGATTCGAGCCTTCGAAAGCTGCTTCCTTCTTCCGCCGAAATCCGTTGCGGGCCAGGTCTGCGAGAACTGTCTGAATCTCCGGGAAGGCGCAGCAGTGATGCTGAAGTGGGCAGGTCAGGCAGGCAGGCTTCCGGGCGGTGCACTGCAAGGCGCCGAACTCAATCAGCGTCTGACCCCATTCCCAGCCATGACCATATGGAACGATACTTGATGCCAGCGCCTGCATCTCGCGTTGCGAGCGCTGCTCCTCCGGTACCTCCGGTCCAATGAGTAGCCGGTGCAGCAGCCTGCGGATGTTCGTATCGAGAAATCCAACGTCTTGTTCGAATGCGAAGCAGGCGATGGCCCCGGCGGTGTACGGGCCAATTCCAGGCAGTTTCTTCAGGGATGAGACATCTCGCGGGAACGCTCCCCCGTGTTCCACCGCGACCGCTCGGGCCGCGCGCTGCAGATTGACGGCGCGCCGGTTGTAGCCCAGCCCGGACCAGAGCCGGATGACGTCAGCGGTGGACGCCGCCGCCAGCGCTTCGGAACTCGGGAATGCGTCCAGAAACGCATGGTACTTCGGGATCACCCGGTCAACCTGTGTCTGTTGGAGCATCACCTCGGACACCAGGATCCGGTACGGATCGCGGGTCTGTCGCCAGGGAAGATCGCGAGCATTACGGCGATACCAGTTCAGGAGTATCGTCTCAATCTCGGGCATGTCTTCCGGGATGTCGGGGTGGCGATCGTCACGTCCATCAGTCATGCATCGATTCTAGCAAGCCGGGCTGTTGAACCGGGAACATCGCCCGATACCGACATCCGTTGTAGGATGCCCGTGACAGCCAGTGAGAGGAACGAGTAATGGCAAAGCTACGAGC
>SKTL01000229.1 GCA_007122555.1 Thermomicrobiaceae bacterium
ACCCTCCGGCACAACCGGATCCTCGTCAACGTCGCACGCAGCTACGCTCATCGTCAGGCCGATGGCGAAACCGATGGCGAGAAGCTTCTTCTTCAGTGTCATAAATTCCAACTCCCTCGTTATTTGGAACTTACTTCGTCTGAACGGGCGATGCGTCTAGTCGACGGTGCAATCCACTTTCGCTGCGTAACGAATTAACACTACTACACGCGAGTCTATCCGAAACTGAAATCTGGCTTAAATCTTCTTGTGCTCATGTTATCCGCTTTCACCGTGCACGTGAACCGCATCGCGGCACACTACGCAGGCATCGTGCCAGCGTCCTCCTCTATGGCAGCTCCGAGCCCGGCTTTTATCACAGTGTGGCGACAGAGCGTTCAGCACCGCATCATTTGCGCAAGCTGGCGTGCTGTTTCTATACACACCGCTGCCCTGACGCAACACTTTGACTTCCGGCCGTCCATCGACGATGTCATCCGGTTCGCTTGCCGCAGGAATCAAGTTAAGCGACGACGCGCAATCCAGCATGACCGCGTGAATGTTCGGCCACACTCCTCATCCCAACATGCGAGTCGAGTGCACGGCGCTGCATCCCGCACCCGCCGCAGCGCATGCGTGAATGAAGCCCACCATCACGATTCCGGCCCGGGGCCCTATCGATTCCGCAAGCTTCAATCGGCGAATGAGAAACCGGCGCCGGACACCGGCGAGGCGCGTTTGCGCTATGACATCAGTGGAGATCAGCGGACATGATCGACGACATCGTCAGGATCTGCGGGGGCATCACCGTCGTCATCGCGAGCGGGGTCATCGTCGTCAGGATCCAGGTCATCGATCACGTCTGATGGTGGCTGCCCGAGCGTCCCCTCAACCGCCTGAACTCCGAGCAGTCCCTGAAGGACATCGAACCGCTCGGCCCAGACACCCGGCTGGTGTTCAAACCGCGTCCGCTCGAAGTACTGCACCCGGAACCCGTTTTCGGTGAATTCCTGACTTATCGGATAGCCAAAGACCATCAAGCCGCCAAAGGCGTTCCAGTAGTCGAGAAATTCATCGCAGAGATGCTGTCCGGTTGGCGCGAAGAAGCGACACTCGGTACCTGGCGCATTGGACGACTCCACTGCCTGGAACGGAAGTTCGTTTCGCCGATCATTGACCATTTCCCATCCGAGATGGCCCAGAAGGATGTCGAACTGCTCCGGCCAGACACCCTCACGCCATTCGAACCGCGAACGTTCCATGAACTGAATCGTTTCGCCCTCGGCGCCCGTCGCCTCAGCGGTAATCGGGTAGCCGAAAATCGGCAATCCGCCATGCCGCTCCCAGAACTGCTTGAACGGGCCGCAGAGGAACTCTTCGGTCGGAGCGAAGAACCGGCAGTCATCCCGGCCGGCGAACACTGGAACCATTCTTTCCGTGACTTCGTACTGGGGCCAGTCCGTGCCCCGGCCCAGCGTGAAGATCAGGACGCCGCCAACCCGGTCCGCCGGCAGTTGATCGATGTATTCGAGAATTCCGTCCGCCTTCTCGCTCTTGTCCATTGGGGGATGGTTTATCCCGATCTCGGTGATCCAGAGTTCTGTGTCGGTATGATCAATGACATAGTCGACGATCTCATGCCAGCCGTGATACTCATTGACGAGCGAGAAATGCCCAAGCATGTTCGTCCCGACACCGTCGTAACGTTCCTGCACCCATCCGTCGCCGAGTAACTGTTTCGCCGTTTCTGGATGCATCGGCAGCCCAGCTACCCAGTAGAGGTTCGGCTGCTCGACCATTGGTCGGAGCAGCGTGATCACTTCGTACAGTCCGTCAACGTAGGCAGACATGGGAATGTCGCAGAGTTCCGGCTCATTTCCCACCTGCATGACGAATTTGATGTCTGGCGAGTCCTTGATCAAATCAAGGAATCCCCGTCCGACAAGATGATTGAAGGTTGTGGTTGCATCCGAGGCGCAGTCTTCGGTCTTGAGCATGACGATCTCCGCGCCGTCATCGATCAGATCACGAACGTGTTCGGGTGAAGTGCTGAAGCCAGGGGGGAGATGCACTTTGGCGAGCGTAAAGCCGCTGGCCCGGAAGATCGGACGCTGATAGTCATTCCAGCTTCCCAGTTCCGGCGAAATGATTACAGGTCCGTACGGCGGATAGGTGTTCGCCGCTGACGGTTCGCGAGCATTTCCGACTACCCCGCCGACAATGACCAGTGCAATCACCCAGAGCGCAAGAACTCGTCGATTACGCAGAATCATCTTGATCGCTGTCCCGTTCCGTGTCTGTTACGCCTTGACGATAATAATACGTCCCGTTCAGAGCGCAAGGCCTGTTAACTAAACGCCCGGGGCTAACAACCGTTTGTATTCGTCCATGATTCGCCTTTCGGACGCCTGAGCGGGGAGAATGAGCGCGTGTATCCCGGTGCTATAATCGCGTGCGCGCTGCCCCAATCGGGCAGATTCGGGGGGACAGGTGAGCCAGGGACAGCAGACGCTTTCACAATGGCAAATCGCGCCGTTTCATCTCGGCGCCGCGATCGGACCGATGGGTGGCGGCGCTCTCCCGATTATCTTCGCCATCTTGATGGGCGCGTTCGATGTCGATCGCGCCACCCTTTCCCTGGCGCTCCCGGCCTATATGTTCCCCTACGCGCTCGTGCAACTCGTCTCCGGCAGCATTTCCGATCTGACATCCCGTCGTTCCTCGATCCTGATCGGATTCACGGCCTACGGCGCCTGTACGATGCTCGCCGGATTGTCCTGGAGCTTCGAAGTCTTCATCTTCAGCCAGATTCTGCAGGGAGCAACCAACGCCTTCACCACTCCGATCCTGATGGCGACGCTGGGTGACGTTATGCCGTCCCAGCGCACCGGCCGGACGATGGGCATGTTCTCGACACTGAACATGGCGGGGCAGTCTGGCGCTCCGCTGCTAGCCGGATTGCTGGCGGGAACGAGCTGGCGCCTGGTTTACATTGTCGTCGCATTGATCGCCTGGGGACTTGCAATCTGGTATCTCGCCTGGTTCCGGAAGTACGGCCACCTTGTTCCGAGCCGACCCCGCGCGGCGACGTTCGGCGCCGACCTGCATCGCATCTGGCAGGCTGTCGGCCTCACGCTGTTCTTGCTGGCGAGTCTCTCGTTCCTGGCGAACGGCGCGATGCGTGGCCCGTCCTACCTCTTCGCCGAGTTCATGCGGGACATATGGAACACCGGGGTCGGGTTCAGCGGCGTCGCACTCGGGCTGTATGGAATTGCCGGCCTGATCCTGGGCCCGTTGGCCGGTCTGGCGATCGAAAAGATCGGCGTCTTTCGCGGAGCGGCGATCAGCATGACGGGGATCGCGGGCGCGCTGATCCTGCTCGGACTCGCCCCCGGCGAATACTGGTTCGCCGCCGGAAACTTTCTGCTCGGCGCCTTTGCGATCGCCGCCTGGGCATCACTGAACACACTCGTTGTTCAGGCGATGCCATCCCATCGCGGGACGG
>SKTL01000054.1 GCA_007122555.1 Thermomicrobiaceae bacterium
CCGTAAAAGCAGACAAACGCGTCCGGGTTCAGTTCCCGGATACGCCGGACAACGGCTTCACCAAGACGCAATGCGGTGTGCATCGGAACCGAAATCGCAATAAATCTGGCCTGCTGGATCGTCTCGTCGTTCAGCGATTCAACACTTGTATCTACCGCCGCCGGTCGAAACCCAGCTTGCTGAATGTATGACAACGGAAATGCGAGATTCAGCGGCTGATGGCCGAGCTCGTAGGTTGAAACAAGAAGGACGGCTCCAGAATCGCGAAAATCACGTGTCTTAGTTGGCGTTCGACGTTCGCTGGTCACTGGTGAGAGATCGTCCGGCATACCTGTCCCCTGATAGAGAAGCAATTTCTACACTGAATTGTATCGAAACGCGTCGGGTTCACGCTGAGCGTCGCCGCCTGATGCTTTCCGCTCGCAGGTCGCGGATTCATCAGAGCTCGAAGCGGCGCTGCGAAGCGCATTTAGCACACCGCAGGCGATTCAGAGTCGGTCGTCGAGAGTGAATTGTCGAGAACGAATATCCTCTACACCGGCACCCCCGCCTCGAACGACTCTTCGTCAACCAGCGCGTCCCCGCCGGAGTAACCGAGCGGAACGCCATCGGCTCGCCAGCAGGCGGCGCCGTGCAACATGCCGGTCTCCGGATGTCGCAGAATCCCGTTCATTCCGCCAGCAACCTTCAGGGGCGTTTCAACAGTATGACCGAGCGCTTCCAGTGACGCCTTGAGCTCGGCGGTGTTCGGGAAACCCTGCTCGATCTCAAGGACCGGTCCACGGTCCCAGATACGCGGTGCTTCGACAGATTCCTGCAATGTCATCTCGTGATCGATCAGGTTGATAATCGCCTGCATGATGCTCCCGAAGATCCGGACGCCTCCCGGCGTGCCGATCGCCAGGTACGGCTGACCGTCTTTCATGACAAGCGTCGGCGACATCGACGACAAAATCCGCTTCCCGGGCTCGATGGAATTCGTCCGCCCGGGCGTCGGATCCATCAGGTGCATGCAGTTGTTGAGCAACATTCCCGTTCCGGGGACGGTCACACGTGATCCGAACGCGTTGTTGAGTGTCTGCGTGGTCGTGACCAGGTTCCCGTCGGCGTCGGCCGCGCAGCAATGAGTCGTGCAATCGCCTTCGCCGTCCGGCATTGGAGCGGCCTCGTACTGCTGCGCCCGTTCGAGATCGATCTGCGCTCGTCGCTCGGCTGCGTAGCCTTTCGCGGTCAGCCAGTCGACCGGAACGTCCACTCGCTCTGGGTCAGCCATGTATCTGAAGCGATCGGCAAAGGCGATTTTCATCGCTTCCGCCATCACATGGATGGTCTCTGTCGAGCCGAATCCCATCGACTTCAGGTCATACCCTTCCAGAATGTTCAGCATCTGGATGACATGGGTGCCCCCGGATGACGCCGGCGCCATCGCGACGATGTCGTACCCGCGATACGTTCCGGTAACCGGGGCGCGCTCGTAGACGCGATACGATTCCAGGTCGTCTTTTGTGAGCAGCCCGCCATTCCGCGCCATATCCTCGACGATGGTCTCGCCAAGCGGGCCGCGATAGAGAAAGTCCGGACCGTACTCGCCAATCTGCTCGAGCGTGTCTGAATAATCACTGCGTCGAATGACGTCTCCAACCTTCGGAGCGGCGCCGCCCGGCAGGAACACCTCGGCGGAAGCCGGAAACTGGGCCAGCTGGTCCTGACACTGGATGATCATCGCCCGGAGATATGGGCTCACCCGGAAACCCTGCCGCCCGTATCGAACCGCGGGCTCGACAACTCGCTTCAGCGAGAGATTTCCGTAGCGCTCGATCGCCTCAGCCCAGCCGAGAAGTGTTCCGCCAGTCGCCACGGCGAGGTACCCGGTGTTGTTCAGATCTCCTTCAACGTCATTTTCCAGCGATCCGGGGATCGCCGTGAACATGTCCTCGCGAGCCTTCTGCGGCACGGTCGCGTAATTGTCGATCGTCGTGACGGTACCGTCCGCCAGGCGAATATTGATGAATCCGGCTACGAAAATCGTGGTCATCATCGGTTCGACGACGGACAGCGCGAACATGGTGCTGATCGCGGCGTCAACCGCATTTCCGCCGGACATCAGCATCTCGGTTCCGGCGAGCGAGGCGAGCGGGTGGTTCGACGTCACCATCCCCTTGCCGGCGACAGCTTCCTGCTTGAACGTGCTCTGTACACAGTTGCTCGACATTGACTCCATCATTTCCATAGTAGCGGTGTTCACATACCCATAGCGTCGCGAACCCACCATAGCCCGGCCCCAATCATGCGGCAAGCCCCTTTGTCGCCGGGCTGTTCGATACCGCCGCTGTCAGGCACAATGGAGTCCAAGGCAAACCAGCGATCAACGTAGTTGAAAGGAGCCAGCACGTGTCCAGAGTAGCGCGCGACATGACACCCTCCGGACGCGCCGGTCGAGTGCCGGCATCGCCGATCCGACGCCTGGCTCCGCTGGCCGAAGCCGCCAGAGAGCGCGGGATCCGCGTCCACCACCTCAACATCGGCCAGCCAGACCTCGCTCCACCGGAGAGCATTTCCCGGTTGCTGGAGAACGCGGCGAAGGAAGAATTGGTGTACGCCCCGGCGCGGGGCGCGTCGGACGCCGTGAGCGCCTGGCAGATCTACTACTCGCACCATAGCGTCGAACTCGAAAAAGAAGACCTTCTGATCACCGCGGGCGCCAGCGAAGCATTGCTCCTGGCGCTCATGACTGCGTGCGACCCCGGCGATGACGTCCTGCTGCCCGAACCGTTCTATGCGCCCTACAAAGGATTGCTCTCGCTGACGGGATTAAATGCGATTCCGATACCCTCTGGACCAGGATTCAGCCCGCCGCGGGCGGATATCGTTCGGGAATTCGTTACCCCGAACACGCGGGCAATGCTGATCTGCTCGCCGAGCAATCCCACCGGGGCCGTTTATGGTCAGAACGATCTGGGCGAAATCGGGGCCGTCGCCGTGGAGAACGACTTCTTTCTTCTCTCAGATGAAACGTATCGGGAGATCGTGTTTGACGGCCCGGCGGCCCCTTCAGCGCTGGCGATACCTGGTCTGGAAGACAATGTCATTGTGATCGACAGCGTCTCCAAGCGGTTCAACGTCTGCGGGCTGCGGATCGGGTGTCTCGCCAGCCGGAATCGCGCGATCATGGACGCCGCGGTGGAGATCGCTGAGTTGCGACTAGCCGTTCCGATGATCGACCAGCGCGCCGTTGTCAGCGCGCTCACCTCGCCGCGGCCGTACGTCGACACCGTTGTTCAGGCCTATCGGGAACGCAAGGACGCCGTGCTGGATGCGCTGAGCGAGATCCCAGGTGTCGTTTCCCATCCACCCGGCGGCGCCTTCTACGTTGTCGCGGAACTCCCGGTGGACGATGCCGAATCGTTCGCAGCCTACGTCCTCAGCGATGTTGTCGTGGACGATGAGACGGTGATGGTCACCCCGATGAGTGACTTCTATGC
>SKTL01000319.1 GCA_007122555.1 Thermomicrobiaceae bacterium
CTGGCGTCGTTCAACCTGATCCCGATCCCGCCGCTAGACGGTCACAAGATCCTGGTCGGGATCCTGCCGGACTTCTGGTATCCATTCCTTGCGCCGCTGGAGCGCTACGGTATCGGCATCCTGCTCGTCCTGATCATGTCCAGCTTCCTGTTCGGCGGCAGTATTCTTCAAGCAATGTACGCACCCGTCTACGACGCGCTTCGCGCCATTATGCTCGGATGAGACTCGTGAACATCGCCCAGGCGCGCTACCGGCTTACACAAGGCTTTCGCCATCTGGCGAATCGCGAGATTCCCACGGTCGATTCCACCTTGCAGGCGCTGCTGACTCGCGAGCAATGGTCGCTTGTCGAGCGGTTGTGCCCGGCTGACCGCGCCCATCTGCTTCGTGTGCATCAGGCTCTCATTCGGGAAGGCGTGACTGATCACGACCTGCTCCTGGCCGGTCTCCTCCATGACGCGGGCAAAGCCGACGAGCACGGACGCGTCAGATTGATCCACCGAACGCTGAAGGTTCTGGTCGGCGGGATCTCACGCGGGCTTCTCGAACGAATCTGTCAGCGTAAGGGCGGCTGGATCCGGCACGGGATGTATCTGGCCGTGCATCACGCGGCGCTCGGCGCAGAGCTCGCGCGCCAGGCCGAATGTAGCGACCGAACCTGCTGGCTCATTGCTCACCACGACGATGGTACGATTCCCGGGGATTACTCGTTGCAGCTGTTGCAGGAGATTGACGCGAAGGAATAGTCATTGTCAGCACCAACGGTTTCGCCAGCGACAGACTCGGTTATTCAGGGATATCAGCTCCAGCTCCCGAATTTTGAGGGTCCTCTGGACGTACTGCTTCGACTGATCGAGCGGCATCAGCTTGAAATCACCGATGTCTCGCTGGTTGAAGTAACCGATCAGTTTCTTCGCTACGCATCCGCTTTGCCGGAGACGTCACCTGGCGTTCTGGCTGAATTCACCACGATCGCCTCTCGCCTGCTATTGCTGAAATCCCGCTCGCTCCTGCCCACCGAGCCTGTCGAGGAAGATGAAGCTGAGGCGGATGATCTCACTCAACAACTCATCGCCTACAAGGCGCTCAAGGACGCCGCACTTATGCTCCGGGAGCGTCAGGATGAGGGTTTCTCGGCTTTTCGACGCCCACCAGTCGCCCGGGAATGGGGCGAACGAGCCGAAACAATCGTTCCGATGCCCGCAAGCACCTTGATTCGGGCATTCCGGCGCTGCGTCAACCGGAGTATCCCTGAGCCGACGACGTTCCGGCCACGACCGGTCATCTCGCTCGCAGACATGACCCGGCGGATCGTCGACTATCTGCGAAATCGCGGGCGAACCCGGTTCTCTTCGCTACTCTCCCGCACGCCAGACCGCCACGAGCACGTCGCGGGGTTTGTCGCGCTGCTGACGCTCTGGAAGCAGCACGCGGTGGAGCTCTGGCAACCCGAGCGGTTCGCCGAGATCGAGATAGAGCCGATTCGGGATCCGTCAACCGTGCAGGAACTCGTCGCCGATGACTGACCAGGCGCGGGAACGCGAGACAACCGCCCAGGACGGCGCCGAACAGCGCTCGATGCCCGAGGTCCCGGAATCCGAACTTCCAGGAGCAATCGTTGCGATGCTCTTCGCCGCCACGGAGCCAACCAGACTGAACCTTCTTGCCCGAACCACCGGCTATGACGTTCGGACGATCAGCAATGCGCTTGATACATTGACGCCGGAACTTGCGCGGCTCGGGCTCATTCTTCAATGGATCGACCAGGACCACGTCCAGCTGGCGACAACTCCTGATCTCGCTGGATTGATCCGACACTTTCTCGGCATTGAGCGCACCACGAAGCTCTCGCCTGCCGCGCTCGAAGTGCTGGCCGTGATCGGCTACCGGCAGCCGGTCACGAGGCCGGAGATCGATTCAGTTCGAGGAGTCGATTCATCCGGCGTGTTACAGACGCTGGTCGCCCGGGAGCTGATCGAGCCAGTCGGTCGCCTGCCCGGTCCGGGCAACCCGGTCCAGTACGGAACGACTCCGGAATTCCTTCGCCTGTTCGGACTCACCAGTCTCGATGAACTCCCTGAACTCCCCGAGGAACTGATCGATCACATCGACGGACCCGAAGACAACGAAGGCATGGATCCGTTGCGGGACTCCGAATGAAGACTGGGGACCTGAGCCACGCGGCGAGATGCTTCGACAGGCTCAGCATGACGTGGTGAGGTGGGCGGCGTGACGATGCGAGATGGGGCCGCGCCGTGACACAACGGCGCGCAGGAGCGAACAAGCCCGATCTAGTCAGCGGTCGCCGCAGCCATTCGCCGCAAACGAACGATCGATTCATCCAGCACTGCGATTACGCGGTCGACTTGTTCCTCATCGTTGCTCTTGCCCAGCGACAGCCGCAGACTTCCATTGACCTGGGTCTGAGAAAGGCCCAGCGCCCGCAGAACATGGCTCGGCTCAGTTGAACCGGTGGTGCAGGCGGAACCGCTCGAGGCGGCGATCCCGTTCATATCGAGATTTAACAGCAGCGTCTCACCTTCGACGCCGTCAAAAGAAATGTTGACGTTGTTGGGCAACCGACGCTCCGGGTGACCGTTCAACCGCGTTCCGGAGATGCGCTCCAGGAGTCCGTTGCTCAGTCGGGTTCGCAAGTCGATCAACCGCTGGTTCTCGGTCTCACGCTCGGCTTCGGCAATCTCCAGCGCCTTCGACATTCCGATGATGCCGGCGACGTTCTCGGTGCCCGCTCGGTGGTTGTTTTCCTGGGCTCCGCCGCTCTGCTGCCAGAGAATCGGTGTCTGCCGGCGGACGTACAGGAGCCCGACGCCCTTCGGACCGTAGAACTTGTGCGCCGAGAGCGAAAGCATATCCACCCCGAGCGCTTCAACATCCAGGTCGAGCGTACCTCCGGCCTGGACGGCGTCGGTATGGAACGTGATATCGTGCTCTCTGGCGACTGCGCCGATCTCCGCAATCGGCTGAATGGCGCCGATTTCGTTGTTGGCGTACATCACCGAGATCAACATCGTGTCATCGCGGATCGCGGCGCGGACCGCTTCTGGATGAATGATTCCGTCCTCATCCGGATCAACGCACGTCACATCAAAATCAAACTGTTGGAGGAACTCCGCGCTGTGCAGCACTGCGTGGTGCTCGATCGAGGTGGTGATGATGTGGTTCCCGCCGCCGCGCAGCCTGTTATGCCAGGCGACCCCTTTGAGGGCGAGGTTATCCGCCTCGGTCCCGCCGCTGGTGAACACGATCTCCCGCGCCTGACAGTTCAGAGAATTCGCCAGCAAACCGCGGGCGCGATCGAGCCCGGCGCGCGCTTCTCGCCCGGCAGCATAGATGCTGGACGGATTGCCGTAACGATCGCTCAGATATGGCGCCATCGCCTCGAAGACGTCGGGGTCTACTGGAGTCGTGGCAGCATGGTCGAGATAGATGTCCGTTGATGCCACGGACGCCCTCCTGCTCA
>SKTL01000253.1 GCA_007122555.1 Thermomicrobiaceae bacterium
ATTGTTCCGACGATGAGAACCTGATTCTGCCGTCGAAAAGTGTGTGCCTGCATGTCCTGCCTCCTTATGGCTGTGGCGTGAGTCTCACGCCTCGATCGAATCTGATTAGAGGATGGTCGATTCCAGCTGCAAGCACATCGCGGAAATCAACCATTCAAATACGTGGTGGGCGAACTGGTGGAAATCAGTTAGTCGGTTAAGATCCGGAAATGATGGCGTTGACATGCGGGAGAACCGCGGGTCTAATACGCGGGAATCGTCGTGTCTGCCACGTGCTTATCGATCAGTAACTGGTCGGCAGCCAGGTGTTCGGATAGTCCCGGGGAGCAATGTCCAGTAACGCAGATCCGCGAATTTCATCGACCGAGCTGCGGATCGATCCGTACTCACCGTCCGAGATGGCCGGTCGGGCTCAAATGGTCGGGGTTGCGAAAGCGCGACTCGACACGATCAATCTCCTGACACTGGCGGTGCTGGCCGGGGCGTTCATTGCACTCGGAGCTCAGCTCGCCACGATCGCTGGGATCGATTCAACGCTTGGCTGGGGGCCGACCCGGATCCTCGTGGGAACGGTCTTCTCAGTTGGGCTGATTCTGGTGGTGATCGCCGGAGCCGAGCTTTTTACTGGCAATACGCTGATTATCATGGCCTGGCTCGGCCGGAAGGTGACAACCCCGCAACTGCTCAGGAACTGGTCGCTGGCGTTCCTCGGGAACTTCATTGGCGCGATGGCGACCGCTGGCCTGATCCTCTATGCGGGACAGTGGGCGCTTGGCGGCAACAGTGTGGGCGCCGCCGCGGTCGGGATCGCAAACGCCAAGGTCGAACTGACCTTCACCGAAGCGCTGATTCGCGGGATTCTCTGTAACGCTATGGTGAATCTAGCGGTCTGGCTCTGTTTCAGCGCGCGAAGCAACATCGACAAGATCTTCGCGATTATCCCGCCGATTGCCGGGTTCGTCGCCGCCGGCTTCGAGCACTCGATCGCGAACATCTACTTCATTCCGATGGGCATTTTCCTGAAGACAAACGACGATGTCATGCAGGCGGCCGGCCTGGACCTGGACGCCGTCTCGAACCTGACCTGGAACGGATTCCTGATTGACAACCTGCTCCCGGTGACGATCGGGAATATCATTGGCGGAGCTGTCATGGTCGCCGCAATCTACTGGCTCGTCTATCTCCGTCCCCACCGGGAGTCCGAGGAGTCCTGACGCGCAGGTCGGCCAGTCTCGCCTAGACGATTCCCCGCGCAGAGTAACCGGCGGCCAGGTGAAGCGTTGAGCGGTGAGAATCCGGTATCTCGCCGGCCCGATGCTCCTCATACCAGCCAAACAGCGGGGCAGCGCCGCGCGGCTCGCGTCGTTCGTCGGGCCGTTCATTCGTTAGCCCGGGCGTGTTGGTTACCAGCCAGCGGACGCCGGACTGCTGGTACAAACGGGTCGGAAACTTCAGCAGGACCGCGTCCAGGCCGATCCGCAGCAGCAGGTGGTCTGTCAGAATCGGGCGCGAAGCGAGGTACGCAAACACGCCAACCCCCGGCGCCGCGGCCGCCGCGATGACCAGCGGGGAATGGATGCTCGCAGCTTCACGCCATTCGTCGCGGTCAATGCGCCGCGTCAGGAACTTCCAGGTAACTCTCCCGAGGTTGAACATCGTGTAGCCCGATCGGGCGATACTGCCCAGCGGGAAGCGCAACAGGATGCCCGTGCTCAAATGCACGCCGAAATGCGGCATGATGCCGATGAACTGTGGCGAGCGTATCTTGTGTTGCAGCGTCCGGGCCTGCGCTCCATTGATATTGCCCTCTTCACGCCAGCGGCGGATCGCAGCGTCGAACCAGTCGATCGCCCAGTGCTGGCGGACCGAGTCGTCGGGCGTGCGCTGTCGTTTGCGGCCAAGCAACCGGCTCCAGATGCGCGGTTCGCTATCGTGCCAGGCCTGAGTCTCGGATTCGGTCGCCTCGAGCGTATCGTAGAGCTCCCGGACCCAGTCGTCACCCAGTTTGGCCCGCATTGCCGCTTCGTGATTCTGGACATACGATCGCGTTACGTCGAAAAACAGGTCGTCATAAATGGGGACCTGTGCACGACGGAACGCGCGTATCCAGGTGCGGATCGACGCCATCGGCGAGACAAGCCCGGATTCGAGGTCGACCACCCGATAGCCGCCGTCTTCCGCTTCCATGACGTTGTCCAGCGCTCGCGGCTGCAGCGGGTCAATCTGCCACGTCGGAAGACCGGCTTTCTCGAAGCGAGCAACCAGATCGACCAGGAACGCGCGAGCGTGGTCACGATCGGATGGTTCACTACCTCTAATGAATTCGCTGGTGATCGCCAGTCGACCATTCACCTCATTAACGTCGATTGCGCGGGCGACGTGGTTCGTTCCGTACCAGTATTCGGTCAGCTGACCGATCAGATTCCGTCGGTGAACTGCGGCGTTGAGCGCGGCTCGATTTCGCATGTACGGGAACTCGGCCTGAAACGCGAGCCAGTAAATCGCCCGCGGCAGAAAGCCCGGCCGGTAAATCTTGGAAACGGTGTCGCCGTTGAACAGGATCGTGCTGGTCAATGCATGCGCGTGCGGCTTGTCCTCGCGATGCGGCACCGGAGCGGCGCTGATCAGCGGGATACAGGTCAGCCGTGTGTAAATCAAACCGGCGGCCCAGACCAGCGGGATGAGAAGAAGAATCGCTATTGAGGCGGTGGTCGTCGCTTCGCTTGGCCAGAGGGTTCCGGCCCAGATATGTCCGAAGTAGACAACCGCCGCCGGAGCGAATGCAGTGGTCGCGATTGTCAATTGCGCGCGTCGCGAGCGCGAACTGGCGAACAGCATGACCGCAATGCCGGCAAGAAGAATGACTGCCGAGATCTGTCCCGGCGGCGATGTCAGAATACTGACAAAGCGAGACGTCTGTTCAACCATCGTTGTCTCCGGCCGCAGCGGGTTGGCGATCAGGTGCGCCAGCGAGGCGGACAGCACGGCGACTGACGGCGCAAGCACCAGTGCCACGACCGACCCCCACCAGCGCCTGACTCCAGAATACAACGTCAGCCCGGCCCAGATGGCGACGAATACAACAGTCGTCGCCACACTGCCCAGCGCGACAAGCAGCCAATCCATCAACGGGAACTCAACCGCCTGAACCGCATGCTTGACGGCCTGTTCGGTGTGTCCAGGCGAACGCAATAGCGCATCGGCAACCAGTATCGACACGATACCCGCCAGCAACACTCCGATCGACGCCAGGACGGAGGTCGACGATGTGTCGCCGTTATGCGTCACGACGTTGCTGTCTCGCTGGTTTCGCTTGTCTGTAGTCGCAGTCATTTTCACCTCAATCCGGGCCCCTGATCTCGCGCCTGTCGCGATTCGCCTTGCAGGTCTCCGCCAGCAGTATGAGTGACCCACGTGCGGCGAATCGTATGGATGTCGCAACCGGCGTTCCATGAGCCCGGGATTATCATCACTCTGGACG
>SKTL01000188.1 GCA_007122555.1 Thermomicrobiaceae bacterium
AAGCGTCGCTGGAGCAGGCGCCGGCGTTGGGCGTTGCGCGGGAAGGCGAAACGGAATCCTCGGCTGATCAGGCAACTGCCGAAATGAAAACAAGTGATCCTGAGTCCGAACCGGTAACCCCACCGAAGCGAAAGTGGGTTGTCCCGCCCGAAGAAGCGGGTATGGATCGCCGGATCCTTCGGCCTCGGGATGATGAGCCCGAATAGCCGTGGCCCCAACCCCGTGTAACGCCGATTGACGCTCCCCGAATGAAGTACGCGGAGTCACCTGCTGAGCCTGGATTTTTCAGCTGACCGCGCCTGGAACGATCATCCCTGGCGCCCGGCGTGATCGCCAGCCCGCCGGCCGAAGACCATTCCATTCGTCAGCCCGCTTCCGCCCGGATAGTTGTGGTAGAACAGCCCGCCCACGAGCTCACCAGCGGCGTAAAGACCGGGAATCGGTCGATTGGCGCGATCGAGCACCCGTGCATCGCGGTCAATTTTCACACCGCCGAAGGTGAAGGTGATTCCGCAGGTGACGGCGAAGGCAAGCAGTGGCGGGGCGTCCAGCGGCTGCGCCCAGTTGCTCTTCGGCGGGGTCACGCCGATCGTTCCCTTGCCGTCTTTGATTGCCGGATTGAAGTCGCCGTCCTGCACCGCCTCGTTGTACGCGCCGACGGTGCGCTCCAGGCGAGCCGGAGAGACGCCGATCTTCTCGGCCAGTTCGCCGATGCTGGACGCTTCATAGCGGGAGACGCCGGGAGCGGTGTATTCATCCTGCCGCAACAACGGCGCGGTGCGGGCGTCGTAGAGCTGGTAGGCGATCGCGCCGGGTTGTTTGAGGATCTCCGCGCCGTACTTGGCGTAGGTGTAGTTCCGGAAGTCGGCGCCTTCATCGACGAATCGCTCGCCATCCCGGTTGATGATCAGGCCGATCGGATAGGACTGCTTGGAGAAGCGATGCGTCAGTTCCCAGTCTCCGGTTGGCGGGGCAGCGGCATCCCAGGCGATGCTGTGGCAACCGCTCCAGTGACCGTACGGCTGCGCGCCGAGATCGATCGCCTTCATCAGCACTTCCCCGGTGTTGTGGGCCGTCCCCCGCACTTTGGCGACATCCCAGTTGGGCCCGAGGTGCGCCGCCCGCATGCGGGGATCGGACTCGAAGCCGCCGCTCGCCAGAACGACCGCCTTCGCGTGGATCGTCCGACGGCCGTCGGGTCCTTGAGCCGCTACTCCGGACACAACACCGTGCTCGTTCAAAATCAGATCAATGACCGGGGACTCATAACGAATCTCCACCCCATGAGCACGGGCCGCCTTCGTCTCCTGCTCAATCAATCCCTTACCTTCGCCGGCGCCGCCGAGCGCCAGTCCGCCCCAGAAGGTGTAACGGCCGCCTACCTTGAACGACTGGCGGGCGTACATGAGCGTCCATTTCAGCCCCTTCCCGTGCCACCAGTTCACGGCGTCAGCTGATTCCCGCACCAGAATGTCGGAGAGTTCAGGATCAGTCCGGCCCTCGGTCAGGCGCTGCATGTCGGCGTGGAAATGATCGACGGTGTAGGGGGGGAGATCGGTGATCGAGAGATCGTGTTCGTCGACACCGCTCAGAATCGGACGCAGATCGTCCAGGCTTTCAAATGTGGTTCGGGTTGCGGCTGCCGTGAAGAAACTGTTGCCGCCGGCCTCGTCTATTGGCGCTTTCTCAAGCATCAGGACGCTTGCACCCCGTTCGCGGGCTGCGAGGGCGGCGCTGAAGGCGGCGTTGCCGCCACCGACGACAATCACGTCGTACTGTTGTTCGGTCACGAAATGGGATCCCTTCAATACGCATCGCAGGCGGACGCGGGTTCAGTTCCTCTACCTGGTAACTCCCCCTCCCCCAATCGTTGGGAGAGTGCCTGTCTCGAGCGGAACCGAGGGAGGTCGGAGGTAAAGGCAATCACCGCTCCAGCTCCGGCAGCAGGACGACGCTTTCCTGCTCGTTTGGATCGGTCCGGGCGACAACGCCGATGCACGGTTCAGTCTCCGAGCGATTTGCCGGCAAATGCGGGACACCGGCCGGTATGTATACGAGCTCGCCGCTGTCCGCTGTCATGTACTCCTCGAGGTTCTCGCCGTACCACATCTCTGCTTTGCCGCTTATGACGTAGATCGCGGTTTCGTGGTTTTCGTGCATGTGAGCGTTTCCCCGCGCTCCCGGAGGAATCTCAAGCAGGTGCATGCAGATTCCAGTGGAGCCGACGGTCTCGGCAGCAATTCCAGCCGTGTAAGAGAGCCCCTGTTTACCGGTATAGTCATCGCCAGGACGAATCACCGCGCAGGTCGGTTTCGTTGAACTCATTCAGGCGCCTTTCCGCGTCTCTGTCTCCGTGATCCCGGAACGATTACTTTACGGCATCCTTGATGCCGGGTATGGTCGCCTCAGTACGAACCTATCGTACGTCAGGATATTCGAGCTGACCATTCCGGTCGACATGCCGAACGTCAATGAGGAGTTCAACCGTGACCTGGGCCGAGCAGTTACGTTCCAGCCTGAAAGCCAACGACGTCAATCTGGCAATATATGTGCCGGATGAGGTCCTCACCCCGCTGATTGACGGTGCGGACCAGGATCCGGAGATGGAAGCCTTTCCCGCGAGCCGGGAAGAAGAAGCGATCGGGATCGCCGCCGGCGCCGCTCTCGGGGGCCGGCGCAGTGTCGTGCTCATGCAGTCGAGCGGCTACGGCAACAGCGTCAATGCGCTCGCGTCGTTGGTCGTGCCGTACCAGCTGCCGGTGCTGATGATCATCGGTGAACGCGGCGTACTGGGGGAATTCAACCCGGTGCAGGTGCCGATCAGCCGGGCGATCCGACCGAGCTTGGATGCGATGGGCATCCCCCATCGCACGCTCGAACGGGAGGACGAGGTCGAACTGGTCGCCCACAAGATGATGCTACAGTGCTTCCGCACGAGTCTGCCTGCGGTGTTGTTCATCAATCCATTGCTCACCGGCGGAAAGGACGATCGATAGGCCCGCCGCGCGCCAGACCAGTAGCATCTATAAGCATGGAGAGAAAAACAATGACAACGCGAAGCGAACTCGAGGTCATGAGTCGCAATGACCTGACCGCCCGGCTCGTCGGCAAGTTGCACAACGAAGAAGCGGTCGTCGCCGGCATCGGCAACACGAATTTCGATCTACTGGACGCCGGGCACCGCCCGCAGAACTTCTACATGCTCGGCAGCATGGGGCTGGCCGCTCCGATCGCCCTCGGTGTCGCGCTGGCCCAGCCCGAGCGTCAGGTCGTGGCGCTGGAAGGCGACGGCTCGATCCTGATGAACCTGGGCGCGCTGACCACCATCGCCGCGCGGGCTCCGGCCAACCTTACGGTGATCATCTGGGATAACGGTCTCTATCAGATCACGGGAAAGCAATCGACGGCTACGTCGAGCGTGACGGACATCGTCGCCGTTGCAGCCGGTTGCGGCATCAGCCAGAGCGCCTGGGCAACGGAC
>SKTL01000249.1 GCA_007122555.1 Thermomicrobiaceae bacterium
CCTCGAGCAGCGCATCGATCGGGATCGAGGTAGGAACCGTGAAGGCGGGGCGCATTAGCCGGGCGATGTCCGGCATCTCGCCAGGTTGGGCCGCGGCGAGCGTCGGCACGAGCTCTTTCACGTAGAGAATGCCCTGAATATCGTCGATATCCTGGTCATAGATCGGATAACGGCCATACTTGTTCGTCGTCAGCGTCTCCAGCAAGACATCCCAGGTAACCTCCAGCGGAAGGCTGACAAGTTCAGTCCGCGGGACCATGATGCTCTCGGCCGTGTAGTCGTGAAAGATAAACGCCCGGCGAATAATCTCTTCTTCGGTCTTGACCAGCTCTCCGCCGATCCGGCTCGCCGAGACAATGTTGCGAAGTTCATCCTCTGTGTAGATCCGCCCCGGTCCCGCCATCGCCTGGACTCCAGCCATGGCGAGCACCCGGTGAGCGAGCACCCGGATCAGGAAATTCAGCGGTCGAAACAGGTTGAGGATCAACCACACTGGAGTGAGGACGCCCCGCGCGGTCGGTTCAGGGTACTGAAGCGCCACCGATTTCGGCACGAGCTCAGCCAGCGCAACGTGGACGAGCGTCAACAGGACGAACGCAATCGCCAGGGCCAGCGCGCCGGCGGTCAGAAAGGCGACCTGCTCGTTGAGGACTATCTCCAGCGGCGGCTGCACCACCTGCGCCAGCGCGGGAACCCCGATCCAGCCAAGCGCAATGCTCGACATGGTCACCCCGAGCTGAATCGCCGGAACATAGCGTTCCAGGTTATCGATCGCGTCCAGTAGTGACGAAGCCCAGCGTTCGCCGGCGTTGGCCAGATCGGTCAAGCGCTCACGCCTCACCGACGCAAACGAGAACTCCGCCAGGACAAAGATCGCATTGACGATGAGCAACAGGCCAAGCGTAATCAGTTGAAGCGTGAGATCCATCAGTACCCGCTACAGCCGGGGAAACGGCCGGATAGTGGTCAAGGGCGTTCTCAACTCGAGAACATCGCTTGCGCTGACAGTAACGCTGCCGAAGAGTGTATCAAACCGGAAAAAGACCCTGGTTTCGATGATGTCGACCTGTCCAGGGCCAGCCTGACCGGCATCAGAGACACGATCAGACAGGCCCTGCCAGGTTCCCTTCCCTATCCCTTGGGATACACCGCCATCGACATCCCGTCGAACTGGCTCCACGAGTTGATGAACGCGTTCCAGGAATAGGCGGCGTACTGGCCAGTCCCTGGATCCGAGACATAGATGTTTTCGTCGTCATACCCGTAGACAACGACAACATGCTGATGCGGCACGAGCGTGAAGCGTTCGCCCTGATACCACTCGAAGAACCGGTTTTGCTGGGTGGCGCCCTCGGTCATCCAGACCATGACTGGCTGGCCTCGATCGATGCGTTCCTTGAGTTCCGCAGGATCCCCCATCGTGTAGAACTCCTCGCCAACAAACCCGTAGTTCGCGAGAATCGCCGATAACGGCTTGGGATAGACACCGTAGTTTTTCGTTCCGCCGGCCTGACCGTCCATATCACCACGGTATCCCCGATGCGGATTCTGGTGATACGGCATGTTCTCGATAAAGACCCATTCGGAGACTTGTTGACCCCAGTAGCTGGTGGCGATGCTCATCGCCGCTGGCTGTGAGCTCTGAGTCAGTGACTGCTGATGTACTGGCATGTTCTCTAGCGTCGCCTGGTCGGTTTCCGTGCTCGCATGATCAACTGTCGTACCGTTCTGAGATGGGTCCCAGGACGCATCAGGAATGCGCAGCATTTCGCCGGACCGAATGATGTCGCCGTTGCTCAATCCGTTCGCCCGCATCAGCTGATCGACCGTGATCCCGTAGCGCAGGGCAATGCCGCTCGGCGTTTCGCCTGTCGCAACGAGATGGAGCGAGACGATGTGACTCTCGTCGCCAGCCTGATCATCGCTCTGCTGACCAGCGGGAGCCTCGTCTACTGTATGATCGTCATCACTCTCGCCGGTTGGAATGATCAGGAAGTCGCCGACGTAGATCATGTCTTCAGACTCGATCTCGTTGATCGCGATCAGATCCCCCAGGGAGACCCCGTGGGCAGTCGCGATGCCGTACAGCGTGTCGCCCGACTTGATCTCATAGACGGTATCGCCCTCTCGGATCTCATAGTCATCTTGATCCGCATCGCTCAACCGCAGTTGGGCTCCGGCGTGGATAAGATCAGGATCGCTGATGCCGTTTATCCGGATCAGGTCATCAATGCTGACGCCATGCTGCTGAGCGATGTCGGTGAGCGTGTCGCCTGACTGGATCTCATAGGTCGAAGACGCCTGAGCAGTCATTGATGGCGCAGCGGCAGCCATGATCGCAGTGGCCATGAGCGTCGTAATTGCCCGTTTGGAGCGATCGGAGCGGGCTCGTTTCCGGGTAATCGGCGCGCGCCCGAAGGTCTGGAGTCCGTTCGATTGCCTCAAGCAACTGAGCTCCGGCAGGGGACGATGGCGCTGAGCGCGGACCCGTTCGGCGTACCGCGAGACCAGATTGGCGTCAGTAGCGATGTGTGCGTTTTGCGACATTCCCAACTCCCTTGACTCCGATGTCGACCATCGAAGTGACCGTACAGTGTGTAGGTACACAAAGAATAGCATTACTGTGACTTGCTGACAACCCTTTTCTTCCGCTGGCGACTGGCAAACATGCAGTAGGCGGATTTGGACGTAACGGGGCACAAAAATAGGCCGTCAGGATGACAACGTAACAGAGCTATGACACAATCCGTTGACAGTCAATGTCGAACGGTCTACGATGCATCGACCGTTCGAAACACTTCTTGCAGACGGAATCGTCGCCCCTTCAATCTCGGTAGCCAGGGATCGCTGTACTGGCTCGCATGTGCGTCAGACAACAAGTTGCCGAAGAGTCATCGGGAGAATCTTGATCCAAACATTGGACTAGCGAGGGAACTATGCGCAGCCTGACCAGCGAAACACTATCAGGACTATGGGCGGCAACCCCAACGACATGGAGTTCTGACGGACGCCTCGATGAAGGAGCCATTTCTCGCAACTGCCAAAGGCACGCCGAAGCGCGCATGGACGGCGTCTACACGACCGACGGCGACGGTGAGTTCTACGCAATCGAGCTCGACGAATTCCAGCAGCTGGCGCGCGTTTTCGGCCGGGCAATGGAGGAAACAGGCCTCGACGCCCAGATGGGCGTCACCTGGGTTAACACGCAGGGCACGATCGACCGACTGCGTGCGTCGCGTGACAATGGCATAGTCAATGTCCACGTGGGAATCCCGTTCTGGATGCCGCCAACGCGAGACAACGTGTTTCGTTTCTTCGACGATCTCGCCAACGCCGTACCCGAATCCCGCTGGATTCACTACGCTCACCCTCAGGCAGGACCACCGCTCTCCGGCGCCGATTACGCTGAACTTGCGAGCCAGTTCCCGGAACAGTTCATCGGGACCAAACTCGTCACGGACTC
>SKTL01000308.1 GCA_007122555.1 Thermomicrobiaceae bacterium
GAGTTTCCGCTTCGCTGGTGGATTCCGGAAGACCAGACCTACCGCCGGTTCGCGATCGCTCCGGAAGTCCGAACGGAGTGGCGCCAGAACCTTCAGACGGAAGAGCCTCCCCCATACTCGTTGCTGGATGTGGCGAGGAGTCTCGGGCGAAGCGTGGCGTCGGTGCGGCAGCCGGAGCAGCAGGCAAAGCTCTTCCGGCTGATTGTTCACCGAGAGCTGAGCGCGCCGATCGGCGGGTACTCAATGCGGGTCTATGTCCATGAAGACTACCAGCGAGATTTCAACGGACTTCGCTATGCTGATCGAGAATAGCCGTCCGGCAGGGAGATAGTTCTGTGGAGCACGATCAGACTTCCGGACACGAAGCACACAAGGACGCGGGCGTCCTCAATCGGCGGATAGATCTCACGGCGATCCCGGCCGAAACCATCGCCTGGCTGGTTGTGGCGACGGTCGCGATCGGAATACGGCTGATCGGGCGGACGAACTGGCCGCTTTCTCCCGATGAATCAGCCATTGCACGGGATGCCTGGGCGCTCGATCAGGGCATCGATCTTTCCTCCGGCGCTGATGCGCATCCGGCTATCGTGCAACTGACCGCATTCCTGTTCTTCCTGTTTGGAGATACCGACTACGTCGCCCGGCTCGTACCGCTGATTGCCGGCATCGGGATCCTTGTGACGCTCTACTGGCTCCGCTCCTGGTTTGGAAGCATTCCCGCGCTTTCAATCGCGGTTGTCTGGGCGCTGTCTCCGGTCATGACCATGAGCACGATGCGCCTCGACGGGGGAATGCTCCTGGTGCTTTCCAGCCTGCTCGCGCTCCTGTTAACCATGACGATGCATGTTGACCCGGACCGGCGAAAAGGGATCATTCTCGGCGTTGCTCTGGCCGTCGGGCTAACGGCCCATCCGCTCGCCTGGATCGTTCTTCCACTGACGATCCTCCCCACAATGCTGCTGATTCGTGATTTCCGGCTCGGCGGTCAGCTCACCGTCATGCTCGGAGCGTTTCTGATCTCATTGTTGGTGATTACATCCTGGCTCGCCACCCGGCTTTCGGCTGTCGGGATGTTCTTCACCGAAAGCCTCTCGAGCCTCTGGAGCGTCCACCTCTCGGGATTTGGCGAGGAATGGCGACCCTCACTGGTGGTCCTGCTGATCGACGAGCCGCTGACGCTGACTCTCTCTGGAATCGGACTGGCGGTCATTCTCACGCGCGCTGACTGGAACCCGAGCGTCCACCCGGCGATCTACATTAGCTGCCTGGCATGGGCGATTCCGTTGCTTACCGCGGGGATCCTTCTGGGTGGTTCTGGGCCCGCGCTCTACGCGGTTTCGATCTTTCCGCTGGTGGTAGTGGCTGGCCTGGGGCTCGCGATGTTGCTGGACGGTCTCCGCGCCAGGGGATGGCGAAGTGGTCATCCAGCTCTCTGGGGATCAGTGTTCCTTGGCCTTCTCATCGCGATTGTGCGATTTGCCGATTCGCTGGCGCAGGGGCCTCAAGGCGACCTGTCAGGATGGATAATCGGCGCCGCAGCGATCGGGATACTGATTCTGGTCCCGCTGGGGTACGCGATAATCAGATTGAGCGCCGGAACCGGGTGGACCTTGCTGCCGGCGGGCCTGATGGTTCTTGTCCTGATCGTCGCCGGACTCAGCCTCCGGACCACATTGATGCTGCCGGACACCGGTCAGGACCGCCCGGGAGAGGTATTGCTGGCTGGCGGCACAAGCCCGGCGATCGGCCGTATCGAGCACCGAATCCGCACGTACAGTCGGGATATCACCGCAATGCGAGATGTTCGAGATCCCGCCGGCGTTCATGGGCTGATGATCGTCATCGAATCTGAACTCGCCAACCCGACCGCGTGGTACTTCAGGAACTTCCCGAATCTTCTGATCGTTGATGGCGCCGGCGACCTTCCAGAAGCAACCGCCGCGGACGTGGTATTCGCGCCAGTGGATAACACAGCATTGTGGAACTCAGCGCTGGAACAGCACCACTCCAGACAGTATTCGGTTCGTTTCGCCGGTCCCGACGCGATATCTTCATCGACCTATCACAGCTTGCTGCTATCAGCCGTCAATCCGCTGGACTACCGCAATCTCTTCACGTTCGGAGTTCACCGGCAAACTCCCGAACTGCTCGATCAGGAGTACATGACTATGTACCTGCGTGACGATCACGCGGCCGCAATCTGGGGAACCAGCGGGCGCTAACTTGGAGGTTGAGAATAACTCAGGGCAGAAGGTGCGCTTTGAGGCGAATGTCAGGCGCTTTCGTCCTGGAAACGCTTCAGCTTGCGCGAGCTCGTTAGATGGGAAATCGATTCGAGAAGCTCCGTGAGGTCAAACGGTTTGGTCAGACAGAGGCTCGCGCCGGCGGCGTCCGCGTGCTGCTTTGCTTGCGGGACGGCCGACATGACGATAGACGCTGGGCTGCTCCCGTTGTAGGTTCTGGTTAGCTCATGGACCAGATCGGAGCCAAGTCCGTCGGGCAGAAGAAGGTCTGCGATGATGACGTCCGGCAATGCCTTCGAGCAATATCGCCGCGCCTCACGCAAACTGTCGACCCAGGTAACCGAGTATCCGGCATCGTTCAAAATCCATGTAAGGAGCTCGGCGATGGAGGAGTCGTCCTCAACAACGAGGATATGTTCTTCTGTTTGCCGCCCCATACGGGATTCACCCCAAACTGGAAGTATCAGCGGTCATACCTGTGAACCGTTGCGTCAAGCTCGTCTTAGCTTGACGCTTAATATCTCGTTACGCACGTTACATGCCGGGGTGTTTGCCCGCCGGCAATGCTGGAGCTGACTACCGTCCCCGGGCGTTGGCCCGCGAATTGCATACGCTGTTCCGGAAACCGGGCGGCGAAACGTCCGGTTCAGGTGCGCGTCCGAGTATTAACGTATCGTTCACATCTTTGACAAACAAGTATGATTACGGGGCATGGTGCCGGATTGACGGCCTCAGTAGCCATTGATACGATTCGCTAGCCCTTCCATTTGAATTTCAGGGCAAACCCAACTGCTCCGCCTGGAGGATCACGTATGCAACTGGATGATATCAAAGAGCCCGGCCAGATCAAGCAGCTTACGCAACCTGAACTCGTTGATCTGGCGGTTCAGATCCGCCAGCGCATCATGGAAGTCGTCGCTGGACAGACTGGCGGCCATTTCGCGTCGAACTTAGGATCAGTCGAACTGACGCTGGCGCTCCACTTCGTATTCGACTCTCCCAGGGACAAGATCGTCTGGGACGTCGGTCATCAAGCATATCCTCACAAGCTCCTGACCGGCCGTCTCGACCGATTCAATACCATTCGCCAGTACGAAGGGCTCTCCGGATTTCTGCAACGTGAAGAGAGCGAGCATGACCAGTTTGGCGCCGGTCACGCGAGCACGTCCGTCTCGGCCGCCCTCGGTATGGCGATGGCGGGAA
>SKTL01000299.1 GCA_007122555.1 Thermomicrobiaceae bacterium
ATCGCGTAGAGAGTCGGATCCTCGTCCAGCACTCGACGACGCCACCTCGCGAGATCTCTCGCCGACGTCTCATTGCCTTGAACCTGGATGATCGCCGCGCCGCCAGTGGCCAGCAACCGGAGTCCGTGCTCCAGTTCGGTCGCCTTGGGTTCGTCAAGCAGAATCAGATCAGCATTATCGACAACGCCCGCCAATCGATCGATGGTGATCTCGTCGAGCCAGTCTGATTGCGCAATCCACCGGCTCAATGCGGCGACAGGGGGGTCTTCGGCGCCCGCTTTGCCGGCCCTTTCGCGGACAGACTCGCCATACGCTTTGAGCATCGCGCTCACAAGGGTTCGAGGGTTACCAGGATTGATGACTCCGGCCGGTCGAACACGGGTGATCGGAAATGCCTGGCCTTGCAGATCACAGAGCCGCTGCCAGAGGAGGAGAAAATCCAGGACTGCGATGAGACGATTCCCGAATCCCGCGTTCAGATCAAGAATCCGCACCGAACCAGACAGGGAGCCGGTCCGGACCAGCTCCAGCATCGCGAGTTGTGCCTTGCCGAACTCAACGGACGCAGATTGGAATGCACGGTCGAGCAGCTCTGGATCAAACTCGCCGCGTTCCCGAACCGCGCGATACGCAGCTTCGATGTATGGCGACTGACGGAACGGACCGTTCGGCTGGATCACGCGTTCCAGCATCTTGACGACCGGACTGGTCACGACAACTCCAGTTCATCCGCCGATACAGGTGTGCGTGCACGATAACGCATGTTTTGCCTGTTGGGAACACCGGATTTCCGGCCGGGATCAGCCAACGAGTTCACGTATCGCCCTGGCGACCGTCTCCGGCTCATCTCCGTGCAGGCAGTGGGTCCGGATCACAAGGTAATGGTGCTCGCGACGAGTGTAAATGCGCGGATCTCCGGCGAGCAATCGCGCCCTGAGCTCATCTGGCGTCCACCGGGCGCCCGCTACCGGCGCTAATCTGACAACAGGATCCGGGGTAATACGTTGATCGGTGATCAGCTCAATCTTGACACGCTGACTCTCCCCGAGGATCTCGCAGATCACTTCGGCCTGAGCCAGGTGCTCCCGAAAATCAACGTCGTGATCGTGCTCCAGAAACCGCTCCAGCGCTGCGGCGAATCCGGCCATCGTCTCCCGGCTCACCTTCGCTGCCCGGCCTACTCCGGTGCGCGGACTGGAACTCGCCCTGGCGCCGGCGATCAGATCGGCCCGTCCGGCCAGCATTCCGCTGTTCTGCGGACCCCGAATACCCTTGCCGCCGCTGTAGGAAACGAGATCGGCTCCCTGTTCGATCCAGAGCCGGAGATGCGAAACCGGGGGCAACATCGACGCCGCGTCGACGATCACCGGTACATTGTACTCATGCGCGATTGCCACGACCGTCTCGAACGGAAGCGTCCCGCCAACAACGGACGGCGACTCCACCCAGACGACTCCGGCGGTACTCTCGTTGATTGCGTCGCGCAGCTCCCACTCATAGGTAGTCCTGGGAATGCCGATCTCCACGAACTCCCCGCCAGCCGCCCGAAACATATGATCGTAGTTGATCCGATGAGACCGATGGATGATGAACTGATTGGCCATGCCCCCGCTCTGCGGCAACCGGGAAACCTTCGCCGGATCGTCGCCCGCAATGCAGGCAGCCGCCGAGAGCAGCAGCCCGCCGGCCGCGCCAGACGTCACCATTCCCGCTTCGGCGCCGGTAGCTTCGGCAATCCGCCAGCCGATTGCGTCGTTCAGCTCCTCCACCAGCACATACTGCTTCGCGGCCTGCTGCATCGCTTCCAGCGCTTCCGGAACCATCATCGCCCCGCCGGACGCCGTCTCGGTGCCTGCCGCGTTGATAACCGGTGTCACGCCGAGACGGGCGTAGATGTTGTCAACTGTGGATATTCGACCAACAGGCATCGCCTGGCTCGCTTTCATTGAGGAAAAGTGTTTGTTCCGGCTATCCTGCGCGAGCCCATGGCCAGCCGTCAACCGGTCAGACACGGATCCAGGAGAGGAGCGCGACGATCAACACGACCAGTGCGCCGACGCCGGTCGCGATTCGCTGGATGTAGATGTGCATCATGGCGGCGCCTCAGACTATCTTGAATCGTTCCGAAAAGACGTCGGACAACGGAATTCCGCGATCCCGCAGGTAGGGTTCGACCGCATCCATCATCGGTTCGGGGCCGCAGACGAAGTACTCACAGGTGCGATCGTCAGGCGGTGACACGTATCGGTCTAGCAACTCCGCGCGAATCCGACCGGTCTCACCAACCCAGTTTTCGTCCGGGGAAGAGAGAACATGCACAACGCGGAGATTCATCCGGGTTTCCAGCTCCTCCAGATCTTCCCGGAAGAGAACGTCGTTCCAGTGGCGGTTTCCGTAAATCAGGAGAATGGAACGCTCATCGCCCTGATCCGCCAGCGTTCTGAGCATACTCATAATCGGGGTAATCCCGACGCCCGCCGCGATGCACACCATGTCTCGTTTCGCTTCCGGGTCGGGAACAAACGCGCCAAGCGGGCCTTCC
This sequence comes from Thermomicrobiaceae bacterium, assembly GCA_007122555.1. Taxonomy (GTDB): domain Bacteria; phylum Chloroflexota; class Chloroflexia; order Thermomicrobiales; family Thermomicrobiaceae; genus SLMJ01. Next base: position 2,543 of record SKTL01000299.1, read on the forward strand.
AGGTAAGCCGTCGCCCCTGTCGGCGTGTCTCCGACTGTTGATGAGAAATCGCCGAGTTCCTTGATCGTCATTTCGATCAGGTCCGGACGTTCGGCGCTGGATGAAAACGAAAACGGATGCTGCTGGATCGAGTAGGGGCTGTCGTTGAGAATCAGCCAGCCAAACTGCCCAGCGGTGAAGCTCATCCCGGAATGACCTACCGGCTCCAACGCCAGTGTCCAGGCGTTGCCGCGCTCCTCGCGGACATCAGCCACGCGGTATGGGTGATTCTTCAACTGCAGCGGTCGGATCACCCGTGTGTTGATCAACATCGCCATCGCCGCGCCGGTCGCAAGCACCCAGATACCCTGCTTCCACCAGTTCGAGACGTAGAACCCAACCTGAAGGATGTGCACCAGGCCGACAAAGACGATGAACAGCGCCAGCACGCCATGCCCGGCGCGCCACCACTCATACTTGATTCGAAGCGCCTCACGCCAGAGCGTACTGACAACAATCAGCACCAGCGCACCGACCACGGCAACGAGCGCCAGCGCACGCGGAAGATTCTCACGTGGATCGAAGAAGCTCAGATACTGGCGATCAGCAAGAATCAGGATCACCGGGTGCGCAAGAATCAGGAAGAACGCCACCAGACCGATCTGGCGGTGAAACTGCAGCATCGAGTCGAGCCCGAGTGTGCCGGCCACGCGGTGGAACCGGCCGGTCAGCACGAACTGCAGGCCCATCATCGCCAGGCCGACGAAACCGAGTCCAACTCCGAATTCGACCCAGAAACCGCGAGCATCCGGGATCGACCCTGAGTACGCGACGACGATTGGCAGTATCGTGAGCGTCAGATAGAGTGCAATCCAGAAGATGCCCTGAACCGGCGTGTAGCGCATCGACTCTCCTCGCG
>SKTL01000388.1 GCA_007122555.1 Thermomicrobiaceae bacterium
CTGGAACTCACGCCCGATACGAGCAAGTAAGAGACGTTGGGCCGCTCTCCGGCGCGGGGCGGCTCAGCGAAGGTGCAGAGGCAAAAGCAGAGCATGAAGACGACGAACCTATGATCGACAATCAGGCATCAACCTGATCACTTCAGTAGTCTTTGATCCTCGGTTTATGCTGGGGAACAAGGACACTTCGTGAGATTATAGATCCAGGAGATTCTGAATACGTCTCTCGATTTCGCTCATGATCGCGCGGTTCACGTGGCCGTATGGACCTGGACCAAGCAGGCGGTCGAGAGAGATCGATCGGACCTGCTCGCACATTGCGACGCTGAGGATTGGCAATCCACTGACATCAGACCCAACCTCCACGTGATAGGGATACAGAAGCGGGTCGCGTCGCGTACTTGTCATTGGCACTATGACGATAAGTCCCCGATCCGACCAGTTGAATTCGTCAACAGACAATATCACGCAGGGGCGCACATTCCCCTGTTCGCGCCCGCGAACAGGATCTGGGTCGAAACGCCAGATCTCCCCTCGATTCGGGAGGTTCTGCGATCCATCACTCCGCTCGTTCATCTTCGTCAAGCCCATCCATCAGTGTTCCCTCTAGAATCGCATCCTCCTTCCCCCAGAAAGCTCGTTCCTCGGAATCCTGCATTTTCAGTCTCCAGATTTCGTTCGCTCGATCGTGAAATCGCTTGCGCTCGTACTCCTTGATTGCTTCGGCCACGACCTCCGCCATTGAGGTGTGGTCTTCTGCAGCGAGTTGCTTGACAGCCTCGTGGGTTTTCGCATTGACGCGGACGGTCGGGTTCTTTTGCTTCGCATTCGCCATGGATGACGCTCCGATTATTACGTTACGGCGACGATTCTGACGCTACAATTATGCTACCATCGCGCAACTTGACCATTGTCTATGCGGACAGGGATTCTCATGAACAACCAGAACGATCTGGCGACGGCCCACAAGGCCTGGGACAACCGCTGGACCGACGAAACGATCCGGCAGGACTGGCTGACAGCTGAGCCGCTGGTGGTCGATTCCGCGCCGTTTCTGCGAGATCGCGGCGTGGAGTCCGTCATCGATATCGGTTGCGGGATCGGTCGACACGCTCTATTCCTCGCAGAGCAGGGCTTCGAGGTCACCGGTTTCGATCTCAGCGAGTCCGGACTCGAGATCGCCCGGGAAGCCGCCCGGAACGCCGGTGTGTCAATCACGTACCGGACCGGAGATTTTACGGACCTCCCTTTGGATGACGCTTCAGTCGATCTGGCGCTCGCCTGGAACGTGATCTACCACGGTGATGAAGATGTTGTCCGTTGCGCGATATCCGAGGTCCGCAGGGTGCTCAGACCTGGCGGATTGTTTCTGTGCACCATGATTTCGAAGCGTCACCACCAGTATGGAGATGGAACAGAAATCCGCCCGAACACGTTTATCCTTGATGACGATGACGAGAAAGCGCACGCGCACTTCTATTGCAACGACCGGGAGTTGCTCGCGCTTCTTGAAGGGTTTCAGCTCTTCCACCTGCAGGATCGCCAGCAGCGGGAGCCCGGAACCTGGCACTGGGAGTTTCTGGCGGAGATCTCCGGCACGGCTTGACGGATTCGACGAACGGGCACATCATAGGGAGTACGGTTACGAAGGGGTAACTCAATACTAATCAGGAGGAACGATGACAGCGACAACACTCATCGGAAAAGCATTGCCCCGCATTGATTCTGCGGAAAAAGTGCACGGTCAAACCCGCTACGCGGGCGATCTCACAGCCCCGGGGCTGCTTCACGCACGGTTGGCCACTGCCTATCAAGCTCACGCCAACATCAAGGGAATAGACACCTCAGCGGCAACAAAGGTGCCGGGTGTCAAGGCGATCTACACTGGTAAGGACCTTCTCCCGGACGGTCCGGAACCCGCCTCTCGTCCGATGGCGATGCTTGCGCGCGACAAGGTGGTGTTCTACGGACAGCCGGTTGCGATCGTCTTGGCCGAAACCGAGGAAGCGGCCGAGGAGGCTGCAGCGCTGGTTCAAGTTGACCTCGAACCGCTCGGCGTCAACGTCGATCCCGTCAAAGCGACCGAGCTCGACGCGCCAGCCATTCGCTCCCGCGACATCGACGCTGGCGAGGGCGAAGGCGAAGCCCACGCGACCGTTTCCGGCGGCGCAGAGATGGACGTCTCAAACCTCGGCCCCAACGTCACGGACGCAGTCGCCTTCAAACGCGGCGATGTCGAGAAGGGGTTTGCCGAGGCGGATGTGGTGGTCGAGCGCACCTATCGCACGCACTCGGTCCATCAAGGGTACATCGAGCCCCAGGCGGTAATGGTGGTTCCCGACCCGCTGGGGCGCATTACGATCTACACGCCGACACAGGGTCAATTCTTCGTCCGAAACATGGTTGCCAATGCGCTCGGATTGGAGCACAACCAGATCACCGTTATCCCGATGGAAGTCGGCGGCGGGTTCGGCGGCAAGACCTGTCTGCTGCAGCCACTCGTCGCTGCAGCGGCAATGCGGGCCAATGCTCCGGTTAAGATCGTTCTGAGCCGAATGGAAGAGTTCCTGCTGACCACCCCGGCTCCCGGCTCTGTCTTCGAGATCAAAACGGGCGCAAAGAAAGATGGAACGATCACCGCGATCAAGGTCCGTGCACTGTTTGACTCAGGCGCATATCCGGCCAGCCCGACAAACGTCGCTGTCCTGATTTCCGGTGGATACTATCGCTGCGCAAATCTCGATCTGGAAGGCGTCGAAGTCATCACCAACAAGCCTGGTGTCGGCGCATACCGCGCTCCCGGCTCGCCCCAGGCAACCTTCGCGATCGACCAGAACATTGACGCGATGGCGCGTGAGCTCGGCTGGGATCCACTCGAATTCCGCATCCACAACATCTCGGTAGAGGGCGACCCGCAGCCGAACGACGAACCGTGGCCGGCGATCGGCGCGAAAGAGGTGCTGGAATCGCTGCGCAACCACCCACTCTACAAGAACAAACCATCCGGCAAGGGCGAAGGCGTCGGCATCGCCGTCGGCGGCTGGCCTGGCGGCGTGGAGCCATGCGCGGCTCACCTCCGTCTCAATACCGACGGCACGGTCAATCTCTCGCTCGGATCGATGGACATCAGCGGAACCAACACAACGATGGCGATGATCGCGGCCGAGACTTTCGGGGTCCGGATGGATCAGATACGGCTGACGACTGCGAATACCGACGCGGCGCCGTATGCCGGCATGAGCGGCGGAAGCAAGGTGACCTACACCATGGGTATCGCGGTTGAAGCGGCTGCGCAGGAAGCCCGTCAGCAGGTAATGTCCATCGCCTCGTCCGAGCTGGAAGTTTCGCCGGATGACCTGGAACTGGTTGACGGACAGGTCCGGGTGAAGGGATCGCCCGACGTCTCGCTCTCACTCTCCCAGATTGCAACCATGAGCA
>SKTL01000199.1 GCA_007122555.1 Thermomicrobiaceae bacterium
GATCCGGCAGATGGCGGCGCGTCGGGGCCGTTCCCGTGTTGAAGACCGAGACGGCAACGTGGCGGTGCTGTTCCGAAGCAAATGGGATGTCGATTTCGCCGCGGACGAATTCCCGAACATCGAGATGAGTCATATCGGCGGACGCCTGGGAGCAAAGCCGGCCATGGCCGGGGCATAGACAACGAGTCACATGCGCGGTATCCTGACAGTATCAGCACGCATCTCATTTTCATCAGCGCGTTTTCGGGGAACGATGCTTGCGCAATGATCGAATCGCGGCGTCGCTGAACGCGCCTGCTGAGAGGGTTGAGCTTGTCCTATCGATCAGGGTCCTGGAAGACCCGCATCTCACTTGTCCTGGCGCTGGCGCTGATGAGCCTGATCTTCAGTGCACCGGCGGCTGCGCAGAACGACTCCGATCTGCTCATCATGCAGCTGCGGGCGTCGTTCACGGTATCTGATCCGCCGGAGGCTCCGTTTCAGGCTCACCAGAGCATGTTGCTGTTTGTCCCCGGAGCGGAAGCGCCCCTGCATTACCACGGCGGCCCCGGATACATCACGATTCTGCAGGGCGAGCTGACACTGTTCGAGGACGGGGAAGAAAACGTTTACCAGGCTGGCGACAGTCTGGTTGAAACGACCGACAAGCTCTACAAGGGCGGCAACTACACTGATGAGGACACGGTCCTCATGGTGACGTATCTGATCCCGGAAGGCGAGGACGTCACTACCGTTGTTGACGATCCCGAGTCGCCCGAACCGCCTGAGATCAGCCCGGAGCCGCTCGCTGAGACGGTCCACGAGTTCCCCGATTCGCCGGAATCATTCGACCTAATCCACACCACCGCGAGCATTGGCGCTGGCTCGGAGACGGGAACAGTCGCCGGAGACGGCGACACGCTGTTGACCGCGGTGACCGGCGAGCTCGACGTTACGATCGATGGCGAGACGAACACCCTCAGCGCGGGAAGCGCGATCGTGATCGACGCCGAACAGGAATACAGCCTGCAGAACGCCGGCGCCGGGGAGGTGCTGGTCATGAGCACCGAGCTGGCGCCCGACGTCTACAGCGTGATTCCGGCGGCCGGTTCAACGGTCGATCGCACGTTTGCGATGTGGCTGATCGTGATGACGGCGTCTGCGCTGTTTGTTGTCGGCGCGGTCCTGCGCCTGACCGTCGTGCGGTACCGCTGAGATTCGGTCCGCAAACGCACGAACAGACAAGAGCGTTCGCAGTCTATCTCGACCGCTTGACCATCACGACTTCCAGATAGCGCGATTCCAGCAGCACATCCGGTCCTGAAACCGTGTTTGATCGCTCGACCAGCGCCCGAAGCTCGGCGATGAACGCGTCTTGTTCCGGTTTTTCGAGCTGTTCGAGGATTGTGACTGCCGGACCGAGCTTCCCGGTCGTCTTGTTGACCCATTCGTCGACCGAGTACTCGCGACTTCGCGAGGTCCGCTCGGTCAAGCTTGTGAACTCGACCAGGTCTCCAAAGAGCTCATGCAGTCGATCTTCTGTGCCCCAGAGCACGCCTGGTTTCTCCGGAGTTGGCGTCTTCTTCATCTGTTTCGGGGCATGATCGGCCATTACCTTGAAGAAATGTCCGAAGAACGGTCCCGGCGTCCAGTTGGCCAGACCGATCCTGCCGCCGGGCTTGCAAACCCGGATGAGCTCACGAGCAGCAGCGTCCTGATCGCCGACGAACTGGGCTCCGAATGTCGAGACCACCACATCGAATGTCGCATCGGCAAACGGGAGCGCTTCCGCATTCGCTTGCTGGAACTCCACATTGGAAAGACCGTCAAAGCCGGCCCGCTCGCGGGCGCGCTTCAGCGAGTTAGCGGAGAAATCGACGCCGACAACGTCCGCCTTGCGCCGGGCAGCCGCCAGCGATGTCACGCCGGTTCCGCAGGCGACATCGAGCACCGACTCCCGAGCGCGCAGCTCGACCGCTTCGCAGAGGAGCTCGCTGACGAGAACCGATTGATCAGCAGCGGTCGTATAGTCTCCAGCTTCCCAGGTCTGCTTGCGAGGATCGGCAGTTGTCTCGGACACGGGATCTGCTCCTTAAGGTGCAATCGGACTAATCAACGGGCGGCCCGTATCGGAAGATCGCCTCGGTGCTAGCCAGATAGAGCGCTCCGTCCGTCCCTTCGGCGATGTCAAGGTTGCACTCGACCGGAATCGAGGTCTCATCGAGCACCTCGTATTCGTCCGAGACTTCGAGGACTCGAGCGGTTCCGGAGTTCCAATCAAAGAACATAACCGCGCCGGCGAGCTCCGGTATAGCATCTCCGGTCGGGATCTGAATGCCGGTGGGTCCGATCGCTTCGGACTGACCAGTCGCCCAGATCGGATCGACATAGTCAGGATCCCCGGCCATCCCGCGCGCCTCGGGCCAGCCGTAGTTCTCGCCCGCCCGAATCAGATTCACTTCGTCGAAGCCATTCGGCCCGTTCTCGGTAATCCAGAGCTCGCCGGTTTCCGGGTGGAACGTCAGGCCATACGGATTGCGCAAACCGTAGGCGTACACCGGGTTGTCAGCGCCCAACGGGTTGTCATCCGGAACAGCGCCATTCTCGGTATAGCGCAGAATGCTGCCAGCGATGTTGTTCGGGTCCTGACTGACCGCGTCATTCTCCACGTCCCCGAGCGAGACATAGAGATGACCATCCGGTCCGAAGACGATGCGCCCGCCGTTGTGACAGCAGTTCGGCCCGAACGGAAGACCGTCCACTATCACTTCCTGCTCGACGGCGTTGTTTCCCTCAGCAGTCAACCGGACAATACGCTGTTCCGCCGGCGCACCGGCGTCGTCCGGCACAGTATGGAACGCGTAGACCCAGCCGTTGTTTTCGAAATCCGGGTGCAACGCCAGGCCGAGAATGCCGTGCTCAGTAAAACCTTCCGCCTGGACGATATCGAGCGTGGCGAACGGCTCGTCGAGCAGCTGACCATCTTCGACAATCCGGATCGTGCCGGTCCAGACCTCGATGAAGAACATCCGGCCGTCTGGCGCGAAGTTGATCGAGCTCGGCATGCTGACCGCATCGGTCACCAGCGTGACTTCAGGGGCAGCCGGTTCGGCGTCTTCGTCGTCAGACGGGGCCGGCTCCGGTGTCGGTTCCGGCTCCGGGTCGTCATCGGTCACTTCCTCCACCGGCTCCGGCGCCTCGAAATCGTTACTCACCACATCATCAGCGTCGTCATCCCCTCCACAGGCGGCGATGATGAGCATCATCGCGGAGAGGATAAGCAGAATCGAGAATCGCGGCATTTCGTCTCCTTCTGACCTGGATCGCGACCGTCGTCCGTTACGCATAATCCTGCCAGATCGATGCCGCCAACCCGTTCCGCCTCTACACGCCGGATGCGGTGGCCGGCGTGTACGGGAAGACCCCGCCGCGAAGCTCTCCTGTTTCGCGATC
>SKTL01000141.1 GCA_007122555.1 Thermomicrobiaceae bacterium
CATCTTCTCGTATCCCTGATCGGTGAAGTACTGGCGGGTGGCGCGTGCAGGAGCGACGCCTGACCCGTTCAATGATGAGACGTCTCCCGTTGCGGCGTCGTAGTGAATGAAGAATACGTCGCCGCCCAGCCCGCACATTGCCGGCAGGACAACGCCAGTCGTCAGGGCAGCGGCAACCGCGGCGTCCATCGCGTTCCCACCGCGCTGTAGCACATCAATCGCTGCGGCCGTCGCAAGCGGGTGGGCTGTCGCCACCATACCGTTGGTGCCCATGGCGACTTCACGTACCGTTGGAACCTCGGATTTGCTCATACTAGAACCCTTTCACTGCGTTCGCAGGTCGACGTACTCGTCTCAACGTGCACTGCTCCTGTACTGAGTCTAACACCAAGAGCGAGTTTCACGGCTCATCCGCGACGTGTCGCCACTACTTCCAGATGCGGATGAAGCATCACCGGCAACCAGCCAATCGGCGCTCTCGAGAGAACCTTCTTCCCAATGCCGGTCGGAATCTTTCGAATTTGAGCGGCCGTAAGCTCGGCGACCGGAAGGAAACTAACCCGGAAACCATGCCTCGCCATCGCTCGCTGAAGCTCTCCGGGCGCAAACATTGACGGATGCCAGATGTGATGATCGTAGAGGCCTCGCAAACGGTAATAGAGCTCCGCCGGCCGTCGGTTCGGCGTCTTGAGCAGGTACTGCCCGCCCGGACTCAGAACTCGGCGGACCTCGGCAAGATGATCATCGGGTCGAACGAGATGTTCAATGACATCGCTGCTGATCACCACGTCAAACGTCTGATCCCGAAACGGAAGCGATTCAGCGTCCGCCCCGACCACCTGAAGCTGACTATCCCGATGGCTCATCTCCAGGAGAGCTGTAACCGTTATGTCACTCCCCGTCATTCTCCGGAAGCCTCTCCTCCACAACTCTTCGAGCAGAAACCCGCCCCCGGCTCCGATCTCGAGCACTCGCAGATTGCGATCGAGCCGCTCCAGAAAAGAGAGGATCGCTCGAGGCGGATTGTAGTTGCCGTACGTATTTGCCCACTCCGGGTACTCGACATCGACTTGCTGGTAGAAACGCCGCAAGACGCCATCCGGAATTGGCCCCGAACGGTACCGATCAGCACACGGACGACACACGAATGCGCGTCCGGTGAACGGCGCCCCGCAGAGCAGGCAGGTCCGTCGTGAGCGGTCAACGACCATTCTTGCCGCTCCAACGCAACAGCACCCCGCCCGCCACGATGACTCCCGTCACGAGCAGCGCCAGGCCGACAAAAAACGGTTTGTCGAGGCGCGCGCGCGAGTAGAGGTCGCGACCCGACGCGTACGCGATGTCTCCGGCTGGCACGTTAGTCTGAAACGCGGCATTGAAGATCAGGCCCCCCTGCGGCGCTTCCGGCATGCCGATCACTTCCAGCGGCCGTTGTCCTGGCGGACGGTTTCGGGACCATGGAACGCTGATCGGCACGTCTCCGGTGCGGATTCGAACTTCCAGATAGCGATCCTCAGTATCGGCAATCGGGTCAAACCGGGCTTCGAAGGCGTCCAACGGCGCCGCCCATTCGTAATCATCCAGGTATCCCGAATAGAGCGGTTCTTGCAGGTCAAAGAGAGGCTGGAAGATGATATCCCCGTCTACCTCATCTCCGTTGAGCATCGCCTGGCCCTCGTCATAGGTTCCCTCCGGATCGAACCTCAGCGTGATGGCGTTTCCGGGTTCGGATTCGGGCGACGTCAACACAAAGCGGTAGCAGCGCTCCATCGCACTCTCAACCCGGTCAAACTCGAACGCTATGTGACTGATGTCGTGCATCTCCGCTGCGTTGACCACTGATTCGCGTATTGGCTCATCTCCATCCAGTTCGTACAGTTCGAGAACGACATCACGATCGTTGACTCGACCGGGTTCCGGAAGTTCGTCGAAATGATCAAGATCTATCCAGCCGCCTTCGTCCTCTCCGAGAACCACCCTCGCCCAGCCTTCAGCAGACCCGACCACTTCGACTTCCGATCCGCCTGGAAGGAACCCCATGTGTTCCCCGACAACTGGAAGGTGCAACACCTCCACCGTCTCAAACGGCTCCAGCACGGCGGTTCCGCGGCCAACGTCTGCTCCGAACGTCGCCACCCGAACCCCGATGCCTGATAGGTCAGGATATGGCGTGCAGAACGTCTGCTCGTAGCGACCGTCACCGGTCAACTCCGGGAGCCATTCGTGATGCTCGGGCCAGTCGTGAAACGCCGTCTCCGGGAAGCGGTGATCGTCACCGGGCGAGTAGTTCAATTCGATCGCCGCTCCCTGCGCGGGATCAACCGGAACGGGAGATCCGGGGAAACCCTCAGGGAAGAACCGGATCGTCAGCTTGTGCAGTCCATCGGACTCCGCGTAGAAGGGTTGACGTACTTCGGTTTCGATCCCGAACCGCCCCTCCTCTTCAGCCATTATCGGAACCAGCGAGGTGCTGACCGTGCACGCGGTCAGGACAAACAGAGCCGCGAGCAGCAAGCAGATTGGCAGCAATGGTCGTCTCACACGGGCTCCTTCCCTGGCAAGACGGAATCTGGCTCGCGTGCCCCACGGTCTCGGAAGCTTGATGTCAGGAGACGATAGGCAACCCAGATCGATACGGCAGCCAGCGCCGTCCGGACGATCGCAAAGAACAGTTCAAGCGGCATCTGCGCAGCGACGACGTTCAGGGGATCGGGCAACAGCGTGACGGCCTCCACGCTCAGCGGTTGAAACAGATGCGTCGTGGTCCCGGCGCCCCACTGCAACGTGTTGAGCAGCAGCAGAACAATCTGTATCAGGTGCAGCGGCAGCAGGAAACGGAACCTGGCGACCGCCAGAGCCATGAATGGCGCCAGCCAGATCGCGTACTGCGGATGAAAATACGTTAACGCAAACACCAGGCTGTACACGGCCGTCGCAGCCGGGATCAGATCGCGAGTCCCATCGGGCTCACGCTCGTAATACCAGAACAGGACAAGCAGGTAGACGAGCGGGAACAGGAAGAGTTCGAGGGTTTCACCAAACGGGAACCGATACAGCGGAACGGAGAACTCCAATAGATAGTTGACGTGCGGATAGCGGTTGAGAATCGTCAACGTTGGACTCTCACCCGTCAGGCCCCAGGCGGCGCCGTCCAGCAAGATCCAGCCTCCGGCGAGGATCGACGTCAGGTACAGTAACTCGCGTCTGGTTCTCCGATACGCGATCAGGAAGAACGGAGCGATGAGGACCGGGAAGAAGCGCATGACCGCCGCCCCGAGCAGAAACCCGAGACCAAGATAACGTCGTCCGGACGTCGCCAGCACAACTCCTGCCAGCATGATCGCAATTGCGATCGAGTCATGTCGCGCAAACAGGACCGTCGTATAGATCACCAGTGGATTCAACAGCCACAGAGCGGAAACGATCACCCGA
>SKTL01000373.1 GCA_007122555.1 Thermomicrobiaceae bacterium
AGGCGGAAACCGAAGAGGTTGAGACCGGTAGAATCATCGACCGGCAAAGCGATCCGGATCGGATAACGGACGTGGCCGCCAACGCCGGGGAGACGGCGCAGTCCGAACCGGAACCGGCGGTGCAGCCCGCCAACATCCCGATTCCGACGCTCTTCTGGCGGTTGCTGAAAATGGTCCGACCCTGGCCGGGCGAGTTCGTTGCCGTTATCGTTTCAGGGTTGTTGCACGCCATTACGCTCGTTGCAGTCGGCGTCGTCGGAGCGCTCCTGATCGGCCGGGTCGTAACCGGGGGCGAAACCGGTCCGCTGATCTGGATCCTGCTGGCGCTGGCGCCGATTACCGCGCTCTGCGCCTGGCTCGATATCTGGCTGGCGCACGACCTGGCGTATCGACTACTCGCCGAGCTGCGGATTCGACTCTATAACCTGCTCGATCGACTTTCGCCGGCCTATATGTACCGGAGACGCTCCGGCGACCTACTGGGAACCGCCACCCAGGATGTCGAGCTCATTGAGCTCTTCTATGCGCACACGATCGTCCCGGCGATGCTCTCGGTGCTGGTTCCAACAGGCATTCTCATCGGGATGGCCTGGATTCACCCGGGGCTGGCCCTGATTCTGCTGCCGTTCTTGCTTGCCGTGGCGCTGACGCCGGCGATGGCGCGAAAAAAACTCGACCAGCTCGGCGAGGATCTGCGAGAGCAGACGGCGGTGGTGAACTCCCATACCGTGGACAGCGTCCAGGGACTTCGTACGATTGTTGCGTTTGACTATGGCGATGAACGGCAGCAGGAGATCCGGACGCTGGGCAGCAGGCTGGCGACGACGAAACACCATTTCCTGAAGCACCAATCGATCCAGATGACGACGGTCGAGGGGCTCACCGCGCTCGGTTCCCTGGCGGTGCTGGCGCTTGGCGCCTGGTATGTCAGCAACGGGGTTCTGGAACGGACGATGCTCCCCCTGGCGACACTGCTGGCGCTCTCGGCGTTCGGGCCGGTGGCGAGCATCGCGATTGTCATCAAGGAGCTATCGGAGACCGTCGCCGCATCTCGACGCTATTTCGCCATAGAGGATGAACCGGTCCCGGTCGACGACGGCCCTGGTGTACTGGCGCCCGGCGAGTCCCTGCCAACCCATACGATCGCATTCGAGGATGTCACCTTCCGGTATGGGCCGCACGAGTCGCCGGCCTTGAGTGATATCGACTTCACTGTCGAGACCGGCCAGACCGTTGCGCTCGTCGGCAGTTCTGGCGCCGGCAAATCGACAATCGCTCACCTGCTCCTGCGGTACTGGGACCCGCAGGAAGGTCGTATCACTATCGGCGGTTATGACATCCGGGATTTCGAGCTGGATGAACTCCGCGGGCAGATCAGTCTGGTCGCGCAGGACACCTATCTCTTCCGCGGAACGCTGTTCGAGAACCTGCGGGTCGGTAAACCTGAAGCTACCGACGATGAGGTCTACGAAGCCGCCAGGCGGGCCAACGTTCACGAGTTTGCCGTGACGTTGCCCGACGGCTATGACACGGAAGTCGGAGAGCGCGGCATGCAGCTCTCCGGCGGACAACGCCAGCGCATGGCGATCGCGCGAGCGTTGCTCGAAGATGCGCCGATCCTGATCCTGGACGAGGCGACATCGCACCTGGACGCGGTGAATGAGATGGAAGTTCGCCAGGCGCTTGAGAAGCTGCGCCAAGGCCGGACGACGGTCGTGATCGCCCATCGCCTCTCGACGATCCGCAGCGCCGATCGGATTCTGGTGCTCGATCAGGGGCAGGTCGTCGAGTCAGGAACCCATCACGAGCTGCTCGCCATGGACGGGTTCTACTCACGTCTCATCTCCGCCCAGATCCGCGGCTGGTCGATGCGGGAAGCCCCGGCGTCTGTTCCGAGTGAGGATGATTGACCGGCGAGATTTGACGAATGAGGTCTGTGCTCCCTATCTCCCGATCGCCTGACGCAACAACCCGAGCGCCTGGCTGAGGCATTGTTCCGCCGGGCCGTCGGCGTCATCAGGAACGCCTCGCATTGCGCGGAGGTGGCCCATTCGAACCACAACCAGATCGAGCGACGGAACCACAATCACCCGCTGCAGTCCCAGCCCGCCGAACCAGAAGGCGTCTTCGGGCAGATTCGGCTCCGTTCCCGGACGGTTGAGCCACACTTGTCCGCCATACTCGGGCTCATCCCAAGCGGGAGCCGGCGAATTGACGAATTCGGCCCAGCCTTCAGCAAGTATCCGTTCGCCGTTCCAGACGCCATCCTGAAGATACAGCTGCCCAAGCCGCGCCCAGTTCCGGACCGTGCCGTAGTCGAATCCGGTCAGGATGAAGTTTCCCCACAGATCGGTCTCCATTATCTGCTTCCGGATGCCGATCTTGTCGAAGAGCTTTCGTTGCGGCCAGGAGAGATAGTCTTCCCCCTGACTTTCCACGGTGCGCCGGACGATGGCCCCGAGCGAGAGCGGATCGCTGTTGCGATAGCGCCCGACGGTGTTCGGCGGATGTTCCAGTGGCCGGTTGATCATGAAGTCGAAGACGTTGACCGCCTCGTGATACGGCCAGACGTGATCGGCGACGCCGAGTTCCCACGCATTGCGGGATTCCTCGCGCCCGGAACATTTCAGGCCGCTGCTCATCCGCATCAGGTGACGGATCGTGATCTCCCGGCGTGGATCGTCAGGCGACCGCCATTCCTCGATCGGAGCCGGATCGTCCAGCCCGAAATGACCTTCGTGAACCAGCATCCCGATCATCGTTCCGGTGATCGATTTGCCCATCGACCAGCTCTCGAGCTGCATGTCCTTTTGGATGCCGGGCGCGTAGCCTTCAGCGATGATGTTTCCTTTATAGAGCGCGACAAATGCGGCGGTATGGGCATCGGGATCGCCGAACGCCGCGTCAACGGCCGCATCCGCCCTGCGCTGGTCGACATCCGCGGGATAACCGGCCGGATCGGGCGCGTCTCCCATCGGCCAGGGGGTCGAATCCGCGTCGGGTAGCGTCGTTTTCAGTTCACGCGGCGTGAAATGCAGTTCGCGGTCGTTCGGGTCGTATGGCAGAATCGCGCACCCCTGATCGCCGTGACATCGCGCCCGCCGGGTGACGCCGCCCATTTCCAGAAGACGCTCCGCCTCAGCGGCCCAGTCGGCGTCGAAGTCGGGATAATCATGCCGGTAGGCTTCGATCAGTCTCGGGACCGCGATCTCGTCCAGTATCAACAGCATGCTGACCGTTTGCGTGGATCGGTCGACGCTTATCTCGACGCGATCTCTGAGGAAATCGCCAACGCCATCCCACCAGAGTGCGCTGTTCGCCATTGCCTCGCTGGCGGATCGCCCGGAGACGAACAACGCCGAGCAAAGTTGCTTCACGGGGCGGCTCAGCAGGAGTTCCACTGGTATGGGGTGCGATGTGTCGGTCATC
>SKTL01000504.1 GCA_007122555.1 Thermomicrobiaceae bacterium
CAGCCAGAAGCGCCGGAACTCTCTGATCCCGAGCGCGCCACTGCCCATCCCCGTGTAGACGCTCCGCGGCATCGACGCCAACGTCGCTAGCCGGTTGAGGCGTCGCCAGCGGTGAGAGCCCCCGTTTCGCGGCATTAGGCGGCGTTCATCATCACCATCCATATGAAGTACGATCCCTGGTTTTCGCCTGATAGAGATTCTGCATACGCCCGGCGAAGCATTCGCCGGTGCTGCCTGGCTCATCTTACGCTGAAGACCAACATTCCGGAGCCTGAATCAGAGGAAGTCGATCTTGGTTACGAGACGCGGCGAGCATTGATCTCTGATATCGAGACAACTGCCGACTGGTCTCGTCCAAAGACGATGATCGGGATTCACTCGTCGCATTGCCGGTTGCTAATAGCTCGCATCAACTCGAATAGTGTCGCATCCGTCAGATCCCGCTCGGTTCCCTTCCGAAATGATTCGATGACAAGATTCGGATCGGCGGACTGGTACTCCAGCGCCTGCAGCCAGGTCTCCAGCTTGTCGAGTTGGCGGACGAGCCGGGCTTCGGGGGTCTGGCCGGTCTCGTATTCTTCCCAGGCGTCAATGAGCAAGATGCCGAGATCGTCCGGAAGGTCTGCGGTCAGTTCTCGGATCGCCCGTCGTTCGGCGTCAGTCTTGGCGATGTCAGCCTGCTGGCTATATTCCGGGAGTTCGTGAAAGAGTCTCGCGCGGTCAGGATCGTCCTTGAGGCGGTCGTCGAACGGGGTGATGTCCCCGACGATTGCTTCCGGCAGATCGTGAACCAGCGCCAGGGTGACCGCGCGTTCGGGGTCGATCCCTTCGGAGCGCCGGCTGATCAGCAGCGCCATCAGCGCCAGCCGCCAGGAGTGGTCGGCGACTGATTCGGGCTGGTCGACCCCGCGGTCAATCCAGCCCTGTCGTTTCAGTGTCTTGAGCCGGCCCGCCAGGTGAAACAGGCCGGCGATTGCGTTGAGGTCATCGTCGGTGAATGACATGTCGGCGCCGCCGAGCGGGAACCCGACTAACCCCGCGCAACAACGGGGTTGGTCAGCACGCCAACGCCGCCGACTTCGATCTCGATCGTGTCGCCCGGTTTGATCGCGCCGACGCCTTCCGGCGTGCCGGTCATGATCACGTCTCCTGGCTCCAGCGTCATCACGTTGGTGATGAACTCCATGAGGAAGGGGATGCCGAAGATCAGATCATTCGTGTTGCTGTTCTGGCGAACCTCACCATTCAGTCGTGAGATCACCGCGGCATTGTTCGGGTCCATCTCGGTCTCAATCACCGGACCGAGCGGGCAGAACGTATCGAAGCCCTTGGCCCGCACCCACTGGCCGTCTTTCGCCTGGAATGTACGATGACTGACATCGTTGCCGCAGGTATACCCGAGGATGTAGTCGGCCCAATCCGCTTGCTTGATTTGCTTGGCCCGCTTGCCGATCACAATGCAGAGCTCGGCTTCGTAGTGGATATTGTCGTCATCTGGCAGTTCGATGTTCTCGCCGTCTGCGATCAGCGACGAGATCGGTTTCATGAACACCACGGGTTCTGTCGGCTGCTCACGGGTCGGATCGTTCTCGGTGACATGCTTGGCGTAATTCAGGCCGATCGCCACGACCTTACCCGGCTGAATCGGCGTATCCAGCGTCACGTCGCTCAGTTTCCCGACTTCGGCGCCCTTGCTCAGACCGCTGAAGACGTCGCCGCTGCCGGCATAGACCGTATCTCCGTCAAGAACGCCGAACTGTGACTTCCCATCGACCTTGTATCGCAGAATCTTCATAGAACCTCCCGAGTTGTTCACGTTGATCATCCGAGCGCCTGAACGCGCTGCACGCTGTCATAGTAGCAGAATCCGGGCGCGAACACGTGTTTCCCGGAGCGGGGATTCTACGCGTCTGTAACGATTACCCGCAAATATTCAGGCTCCCGTTATCAATTACGTGTCACGCTACGTCCAGTGAAGCGTCGTGCTGGCGGCTTCTGTTGGATTGTGCCGCAACGCTCAATCCGTCGATCAAGCGATCAACGAAGGAGAAACAGAATGTCTACGGCGATATTGATGCAGGACGTTGTCAAGACCTACGGTCCTGTGCAGGCGCTCGATTTCTTCAATCTTGAGGTGAATGAAGGAGAAGTCCACGGATTTCTTGGACCCAACGGCGCCGGCAAGACGACGGCGATCAGGGTCCTCCTCGGCCTGCTCCGGCACGACAGCGGCAAGGCAGAGATTCTCGGCGGAGATCCCTGGGCCGACGCTGTCGAGCTTCACAAGCGACTCGCCTACGTGCCGGGAGATGTCAATCTCTGGCCGGAACTTACCGGGGGCGAGGCAATCGATGTCCTCGGACGGCTCCGGGGAGGACTGGATCCGAAAAAACGTGAGCGGCTCTGCGACCGGTTTGACTTTGACCCGACAAAGAAGGGCCGCACCTATTCAAAGGGAAACCGGCAGAAGGTCGCAATCATTGCCGCGCTCTCGTCAGACGTCGAGCTGTTGATCATGGATGAACCAACCTCGGGCCTCGATCCACTGATGGAAGTAATCTTCCAGGAGTCCATTCGCGAAGAGCGCGCGGCTGGCAAGACGGTCCTGCTCTCCAGTCACATCCTTTATCAGGTGGAAATACTCTGTGAGCGCGTGACGATCATCCGGCAGGGACAGACGGTCGAAAGCGGCACATTGAGCGAGCTACGGCATCTGACGCGGACCTCGATCACCGCCGAGACCGAACAGGAGCCGTCAGGCCTGGCGAAGCTCCCCGGGGTTCACGATTTCAGCCTGGATAACGGTCGCGCTCAGTTCGACGTCGATACCGACAAACTGCACGAGACCATCGGGCATATCCATCAGCTGGGCATCCGCAATCTTGTCAGCCAGCCGCCGACGCTTGAGCAGCTCTTCATGCGCCATTATGGTGAAGAGCTCACCGCAGAAGAGCTGACCGAACCGGAGAAGGAAGAGGTGCCGGTATGAGCCAGTTTGCGGGCACCGGAACGCTTATTCGGTTCATGCTCAAGCGAGACCGGATCCGGATTCCACTCTGGGTCGCCGGCATCGTCGGGTTTGTACTCTTGTTCGCGTCCGCCGTACCGGGGATCTACCCGACCGCCGCGGACCGCCAGGCTCGGGCGGACCTCTGGGATACGCCCGTCGCGAACCTCATGCGGGGGCCAGGCTACGGCCTGGATGACTACACATTCGGTGTGATGATCGCGGCCGAAATCATGCTCTACGTCGCTATCGCAGCATCACTGATGAGTATCTTTCTGATCATCCGTCACACACGACGCGAAGAAGAGACCGGGCGCCTCGAACTGATTCGCGCGAACGTCTCCGGTGGGTACGCCCAGCCGACCGCAGCCTTCACGATAGTAGTGGTGACGAATCTGGTCATCGCCGCGTTACTCGCCC
>SKTL01000338.1 GCA_007122555.1 Thermomicrobiaceae bacterium
GTCGTACCGGTCCTGATCGAGGACTTCCATCGACCACGAATAGTTGAAGACGATGTTCGAGCCACCATTCTCGGTCGTTTCTGGGAGTCAAGCTCGATAATCGCCAGCACACCGCATCCGTAGTACCCGTCGCGTGGCCTACACTCTTCCGCCGTGATTCCGCAGCAAACGGGTATAATCCGCCGGGCATCGAACGCGCCGTCGCGCGCCAAAGGCCCTGGCTTGTCATCAAAATCAGAACGGAGCGACTCGCGTGACCACACGACTGCGCGGCGGTGTTGCCGCAGTGAAAGCGCTCGAAGCAAACGGCGTGGATACCGTCTTTGGAATCCCGGGCGTGCATACGCTGGAAATCTACGATGCGCTCGTTGATTCGCCGATCAAACATATCCTGGCACGGCACGAGCAAGGGGCAGGCTTCATGGCCGACGGCTACGCTCGAGCCTCGGGCAAACCTGGCGTTGCGGTAATCATCACCGGCCCTGGCATCACCAATGTCTCAACCCCGATCGGCGAAGCGTACACAGATTCCGTTCCCGTTCTTGTTCTCTCGTCCAATGTTGAACGCGCCTGGGCCGACAAGATGCTCGGGCACTTGCATGACCTTTCCGATCAGCTCGGCGTCATGGCGGCGGTCACGAAGTGGAACGATCGCGCGCTGGATGTGCAGTCGATCCCGTCGCTGATCAACACCGCATTCCGCAACATGACGTTCGGGCGACCGCGTCCAACACATGTCGAGATCCCCCTCGACGTGCTGGCTGAGTTCGGCGAGGTGTCGGTCGCTGCGTCCCCCGCAATCAAACCGCCAGTTCCGGATCCGCAAACGATTAACATCACGCTCGACGCCATCGAATCATCGTCCCGCATTGTGATCTACTGCGGCGGCGGCGCCATGCATCACGGAGCGCGATCTGCTATCGAATCACTCGCCGAACGGCTGGGAGCGCCAGTGCTGACTTCCGCCATGGGCAAAGGCGCGATTTCCGATCGTCATCCGCTGTCGCTCGGAAACAACTGGGAACGAGGCAACGCAGTCGACGAAATGTTGCGACAGGCGGACCTCGCAATCGTGTTCGGGAGCAAACTCGGGGCTCAGGAGACCGACTACCAGAGGATGCCGCTTCCGGAGCAGCTGATCCGCGTCGAAATCGACGCCGATGAAGTGCTCCGGAACTACGAACCCGCAATCCCGATCGTCGCCGACAGCGGCCAGACGGCGTCTGCGCTGCTGGCCGGATTGATCGAGCGAGATATCAGCAAACAGTGCTGGACGGCGGATGAGGTTCAACAGACCAGAACTCGCGCGCTTGAACAATGCTGGGGAAGCAAGCAGCAACCATACGTTGATGCGCTCAGAAACGCGATCCCGGACGATGGCGTGCTGGTCAACGACATGACGATGATGGCGTACGTGAACAACCGGCGCTATCCGGTTTACGAGCCGCGAACGTTCTTCTTTCCGTCCGGCTACGGAACGCTCGGGTACGCGCTGCCGGCCGCGATCGGCGCGAAGGTCGCCTGTCCGGAGAAGACGGTCGTGGCGATCATGGGCGACGGCGGGTTCCAGTACACCATGCAGGAACTGGCCACAGCCGCGCAGTTTGGAATCAATCTGCCGATCGTGATCTTCAACGATTCGACCTACACAGCTGTCAAGGAAGAACAAGCCGCAGAGCACGACCGTCGTTTCATCGCGGTTGATCTCAAGAATCCTGATTTCGTATCGCTCGCCCGGGCCTACGGCATTGAAGCGGTTCGCGCTGAATCGCCCGAGCAGCTGCAAAGCGCAATCGAGGCGGCGACCGAACGAAGCGGGCCGACGCTCATCGACACGCCGATCGAGGTTCATTTCAACTGAGACATCCTCGAAACAGCGATAGACACGGGCCCGGGCGCAGTCCGGGCCCTTTACGATAATCGGGATCAGATCAGGCGCCGAGCGCGCGCTGCATGACGCGCTCGGTGCAGTTCGCCCCGCTGAGCAGCACGCCGACCGGTCCAGTACCGGGAATCCGCTGGCCATCGAGCATCGCGGCGATTGTCGCTGCCCCAGCTCCCTCGAGAACCAGTCGTTCCTGAATCAGTCCGTGGCGTATGGCGCGGCGAATCGCTTCTTCATTGACCAGCAGAACATCGGTGACGTCTCGCCGGATAACCTGAAACGGAAGAGTCGATCGCGTCGCGTTCCCCTCGAGGCCGTCAGCTAGCGTCTCGCCTCCGGAAACACGCGTTAGTTCACCGCGCTTCAACGACTCGCGCATGGCGGGCCATTGCGATGTCTGGACGCCGATGAGCTCGCTCTTCGGGTTGATCGTCTTCATCACGATCGCACAGCCCGCGATGAGACCTCCCGACGCGACCGGGGCAATCAGCACGTCCAGATCCGGCTGATACTTTATCGCGTCAAGCGCCGCGGTTCCGTGTCCTGCGATCACGTCGGAATCGAAGGCGTTGACGATCTCGATGCCGTGCTCTTTCGCGTAGGCATACATCAGGTCTTCGGCCTGGTCGAAGCCGTCGCCCATGATGAGCACGTGTGCGCCGAGCGCCTCTAATTGCGCCAGCTTGGCGGATGAAACACCCTTTGGAACGACAACCGTCGTCTCCGTTCCCGTAATCCCCGCAGCTACCGTCATTCCTATCGCATGGTTGCCTGATGAAGCCGTAATGACCGGTCCGCCACCTCGCTCGGCGTGCAGGAGCATGCGGTTCAACGCGCCCCGGAATTTGAATGAGCCGGTTCGTTGCAGGCACTCCGGAATCAGCCAGACTTCCCGTCCAGCTTGCTCGCTCAGCGATTTGCTTAATCGAGGAACAACAGGCCAGATCTCCGACCTGATCCTGCGGTATGCTGCAATCACGCCCTGAAACGACGGCTCCTTGAGTTGCTGCTCGTACACACATGTCCCCTTCGCGATGCGGGTTGTTGGCAAACACCTTGACGTCTGGCGGTCATTCGCCCTACACTTCGCACACGATGAGCGTAGAGGAGTATCCGTGACGCTGCGTAACCTCGAGCATCCTAACACGCGCCCGACGTCTGATCTCCCGATCAGCGCGATCATCATCGGCATTATCGAGCCCCGCCAGCCGGGGCGTTTTGCATTGGGGAGGCATTAGACATCGGACAGAGTGCGAACTGAAGACGATGGTTATGAGATGCCTCCCTTGAGCGGGAGGTTTTTTCTATGCATGGAAAAGGAGTGTGAATGATGTCCAGTCGAAGCGTTGCAATCTATGACACGACTTTACGGGATGGTTGCCAGGGCCACGGCCTATCGCTGACATCTCAGGATAAGCTGAAGGTTGCCCGTGCGCTCGATCAGCTCGGCGTCGCGTACATTGAAGGCGGGTGGCCGGGGTCTAACCCGAAAGATATCGAGTTTTTCGACGCCGCAGCGCGTGAAACATGGAAGCACGCAAA
>SKTL01000289.1 GCA_007122555.1 Thermomicrobiaceae bacterium
GCGATCAACGGAATCTGCTGGGCGGGAAAGGCGCCAACCTTGCCGAGATGACGAACGCCGGTCTGCCGGTGCCGCCCGGGTTTACGCTGACTACCGAGGCCTGTAACGCCTACATCGAGTGCGGTCACCAGTTCCCTGACGGCCTCTGGACGCAGACTGAAGTTGCAATGGCGAAACTGGAAGAAGCGCTTGGTCGATCCTTCGGGGCTTCTGAAAACCCACTTCTGGTGTCGGTCCGCTCCGGCGCGCGATTCTCAATGCCTGGCATGATGGACACGATCTTAAACCTTGGCCTGAATGACGAATCCGTGCAGGGGCTGGCGAAAGATGCTGACCCGCGATTCGCGTACGACTGCTATCGACGGTTGATTCAAATGTTCGGCCACGTTGTGCTCGGTATGAACGACGAGGTTTTCGAAGATGTGCTGGACAACCACAAGCGCAAGGCTGGCGTGATTAACGACTTCGAGATACCGGCCGAGCGGCTGCAGGATGTGGTCGCAGATTTCAAGAAGATCGTGAAGGCGCACGCAGGCGAGCCGTTCCCGGACGATCCCCAGGAACAGCTTCGCAAGGCGATCATCGCGGTCTTCGACTCCTGGAACAATCGTCGCGCCGTTGATTACCGCAATCACCACGGCATCCCGCACAACCTGGGGACAGCGGTCAACATCCAGACAATGGTCTACGGAAACATGGGAGATGACTGCGCCACCGGGGTTGCCTTCACCCGGAATCCGAGCACGGGCGAGAAGCAAATCTTCGGCGAGTTCCTGATCAATGCGCAGGGCGAGGATGTCGTCGCCGGAGTTCGCGACCCTCAGCCGATCAGCAAGATGACCGAAACGCCGTCGATTGCTCCGGCGTTCGAGCAGCTTAAGGAAATCGCCGATCGGTTGGAGGCCCACTACAAGGAAATGCAGGATCTGGAGTTCACCGTTCAGAACGGCCGTCTCTACATGCTTCAGACCCGGACCGGTAAGCGAACCGGAGCCGCCGCGGTGAAGATCGCGATCGATATGGTCGACGAAGGGTTGATTGATCAGACGGAAGCGATCCAGCGTGTAGAGCCGGGGCAGCTCGATCAGCTGCTTCATCCCAGAATCGATGACAAAGCTGAGAAGAACGTGTTCGCCACCGGCTTGCCCGCCAGTCCAGGCGCCGCGACCGGGAAAGTGGTCTTTGATGCGGATGAGGCCAAAGAGATGGCCGACGACGGCGAGATGGTCATTCTGGTGCGGCTTGAAACATCGCCGGACGACTTTCACGGCATGCTCGCCGCGCAGGCGGTGTTAACCGGACGGGGCGGGATGACATCTCATGCCGCCGTTGTAGCTCGCGGGGTCGGCAAGCCGTGTGTGGTCGGCGCCACTGCCCTTACGGTCGACTACGACAAACAGGAGCTTCGCACCAGCGGGATTACCGTCAGGAAGGGCGAATTCATTACGCTCGATGGCGCCAGCGGCGAGATTATGCTCGGCAAGGTTCCGACGATCGAGCCGGAGATGGGTGGTGATCTCACCCGACTGCTGAGCTGGACCGATTCGGTCAAGATCCTCGGCGTTCGCGCCAACGCGGATACCCCCGATGATGCGCTTAAAGCGCGGGAGCTCGGAGCCGAAGGCATTGGTCTGTGCCGCACGGAGCATATGTTCTTTTCCGGTGAGCGGATCTGGGCAATGCGCGAGATGATCGTCGCCTCAACGCATGAGGAGCGAATAAAGGCGCTCAAGAAGCTGGAACCGATGCAGCGGGAGGATTTCGCCGGAATCTTCCGCGCGATGGACGGCTATCCGGTAACCATTCGCACGCTCGATCCGCCGTTGCACGAGTTCCTGCCGAGCACCGATGAAGGTATCGCCGAGCTTGCCGAGGATATGAACATATCCGCCAGCGAGCTCCGCACCAAGATCACAGCTCTGGCGGAGTCCAACCCGATGCTCGGCCATCGCGGCTGCCGGCTCGGCATCACTGATCCGGAAATCACCGAAATGCAGGCGCGGGCGATCTTCGGGGCGGCTCTCGATTGCGTGAAGGACGGCGTCGACGTTCATCCGGAAATCATGATTCCTCTGGTCAGCGACGTCCGCGAGCTTCGCCTCCAGCGAGCGGTGGTTGATCGCGTCGCCGAGGAGTTTTTCAACGAACATGGACAGCGGATCGATTACGCCGTCGGCACGATGATCGAACTCCCGAGAGCCGCACTCACCGCTGACGAAATCGCGAAAGAAGCTGATTTCTTCAGTTTCGGAACCAACGACCTTACGCAGACCACGTTCGGACTCAGTCGCGACGACGCCGCACGTTTCCTGCACGTTTATGTGGACAAGGGCATCTACGATGACGATCCATTTCAGGTTCTGGATCGCAAGGGCGTTGGTCGTCTGGTGCAGATTGGCGCGGAACTCGGCCGGCAAACGAACCCGGACCTGAAAGTCGGGATTTGCGGGGAGCACGGTGGCGAGCCATCCAGCGTCGAGTTCTGCCATGAGCTCGGGCTGACCTACGTAAGCGCATCGCCGTTCAGGGTCCCGATTGCCCGGCTCTCGGCCGCACAGGCCGCCGCTGGCGCACACGAACGTGATCGCTAGTCGATCTGCTCTCGCTCACGAACCTGTTGAACCGCCGCCTCCTGGCGGCGGTTCAACTCGTCCGAACGCTGCACATCGTAGGTCGCCTGGCGCTCAATCGACCGCAGATAGTCGGGCATGCGCCGCAGTTCCCGCTGGAATCGCTCTTTGCCGTCATTCAGCGTCATCGGCACGATTGCCCGGCCGTTCTGCATAACCGGCTGCAACAGCGGCTCCCAGTTCGCGCCGGGCCAGTCCTCATCGCGAGTCGCTATTACATCTCGAACGAGCGTTCCGGCAGTGTCATACGCTCGCCAGACCTGCTTGGCGCCAACCAGCGAGATCTTTCCGGTGCTCAGCTTCAACCGACCTTCGCCAGCGTACTCAACGAGCTTGTAGGCCATATCCAGCGTTGGCTCATCTGCGGAGTTTCCGATCTGGGTCCCGACGCCGTAACTGTCAATCGGGGCGCCGTTATCGGTCAACTCCTTGATTTCATACTCGTCCAGTCCGCCGCTGGCGACAATCTGAACATCCGCCATCCCGGCTTCATCGAGAATCCGCCGGACTTCTTTGCTGAGCTGCAGGAGATCGCCGCTGTCAAGGCGCACCGCGCCGACCCGTTTGTCCGTTCCTTCGACTTCTTTGGCGACCTGGACTGCATGATGAGCGCCGCGCACCGTATCGTAGGTGTCAATCAAGAGCGTCACCGGACCCGGGAACGTATCTCGAAAGTTACGAAAGGCTTCCAGTTCAGATGATCGCGACTCGATGAATGAATGCGCGACCGTCCCGGCCACGGGGATGCCGTAGAGGTGACCGGCCAGCAGATTGCTCGTCGCGTCGA
>SKTL01000216.1 GCA_007122555.1 Thermomicrobiaceae bacterium
GCAAGTAGGCGGCAACGGAGACTCCACCGTTATCTGGGAGCTGGGTATCGGACATGTGTGATGCTTGTCCCGTACCCGGAGAGCGGGGTCGCTGCGTGAGCAGCGCCCAACGAGGGTGGTACCGCGGAAGCTGAGTGTTCAGCCTCCGTCCCGAGCAGGGACGGGGGTTTTTTGTTGCATTTCGTCCCTCGACCGAGTGATCAGGTTTCATACGCGAGCGTCGGAGGAAGACGATGGTAGAGAGCAAGAGCAAACCCGGCAATTTGGCCGCGACGATGGCGGAACGGTATTCACCCAGTCTGGACGAAGTCCGCGCCCTGGCCAGTCAGGGCAACGTGATTCCGGTTTACCGGGAGATCCTGGCTGATCTGGAGACGCCGGTTTCGGCCTACCTGAAGGTCGCGCAGGGTCCCTATTCATTCCTGCTGGAGAGCATCGAAGGCGGGGAGCGTCTGGCCCGGTATTCCTTCATCGCGACCGACCCGTTCGCCCGGGTGACACTGAAGGACGGCGTCGCCGACGCCGTAATCCACGGGGAATCGCGGCGGCTGGAGTTCAACGACCCGCTGGACGCGTTGCAGGAGCTGCTGGGGCCCTACCGGACCGTGGCCCATCCGAAATTGCCGCGATTCCTGGGCGGGGCGGTCGGCTACCTGAGCTATGAGTCGGTGCGCTATTTCGAGAAGTTGCCGGTGGCGCCGAACGATCCGCACGGCTTCCCGGACGGCTTCTTCCAGTTCGTCGATTCGATGCTCGTCTTCGACCATGTCGACCGGACGATCAAGGTCGTCAGCCATGTGCACGTCAGCGATGAGACACCGCTGGAGGAATCGTACCGGCAGGCGACCGAGCGTATTGATGATCTCGTCGACCGGCTCCACAGCGAGCCGGACGTCCCCGTCGGCGATCAGCCGGTCTCCGAAGGAACTGTCGATGAGCGGATGCGGATCAACATGCCCCGCGAGCATTACGACCAGATGGTCGAACGGGCCAAGGAGTACATCTACAACGGCGACATCATCCAGGTGGTGCTCTCGCAGCGGGTGGAAGTCGAGACCGGGGCGCATCCGTTCAACATCTACCGGGCGCTGCGGCGGGTGAATCCATCGCCGTACATGTTCTATCTCAACATGGATGACATGCAGATCGTCGGAGCCTCGCCGGAGCTGCTGGTGCGGCTGGATGGCGATACGTTGACGAACCATCCGATCGCCGGGACGCGTCACCGGGGCGCCGATGACGCCGAGGATGATCGACTGGCGGCGGATCTGGCGAGCGACGAGAAGGAACGCGCCGAGCACATCATGCTGGTCGATCTCGGCCGGAACGACATCGGACGGGTGGCGGCGCCGGGAACGGTGAACGTTTCCAAGCTGATGGAGATCGAACGCTACAGTCATGTGATGCACCTGGTCAGCAACGTGCAGGGCAAGATCGCCGACGGGAAAAGCGGGCTGGACGCGTTGCGATCCTGTTTCCCGGCCGGGACAGTCAGCGGGGCGCCGAAGATCCGGGCGATGGAGATTATCGCCGAGCTGGAGCCGGACCGGCGCGGGCCGTACTCCGGATGCGTCGGCTATGTCGATTTCAGCGGCAACATGGATACGGCGATCACGCTGCGGACGATGATCATGAAGGACGGGGTCGCGCTCCTGCAGGCCGGCGGCGGGATTGTGGCGGACAGCACGCCGGAGTTCGAGTTCAACGAGTGTTTTCACAAGATGCGGGCGTTGATGCGCGCGATCGAGTTTGGCGAGCAGATTGAGCGGATTGCCCGGGAGGAGCGCGGATCATGATCCTGCTGATCGACAACTACGATTCGTTTACCTATAACCTCTATCAGTATCTCTGCGAGCTCGGAGCGGATGTGGTGGTTCGCCGGAACGACGAAGTCACCGTCGAGGAAGCCCGGGCGCTTGGCGCCGAACGCGTCGTCATCTCGCCCGGTCCGTGCACGCCGAATGAAGCCGGTATCTCGGTCAACCTGATCAAGGAGCTGGCCGGGGAGGTCCCGATTCTGGGTGTCTGTCTGGGGCATCAGTCGGTGGGCGCGGCCTTCGGGGCGGAGGTCGTCAATGCGCCGGAGCTGATGCACGGCAAGACCTCGATGATCCACCACGACAACAAGGGCGTCTTCGCCGGTCTGCCGAACCCGTTCATCGCGACCCGGTATCACTCGCTGATCCTGCGGGAGGACTCGCTGCCGCCGGAGCTGGAGATCACCGCTCGTGCGGACGACGGCGTGGTGATGGGGCTGCGGCATCGGGAGTACGATATTGAAGGCGTGCAGTTTCACCCGGAGTCGATACTGACGACGGTTGGCAAGGATCTCCTGGCGAATTTCATCGGGCAGCGGGCGGTCGTCGGCGCGGTGCGTGGATATTAGGGCAGGCCGGTTCGGCTCCGCTGCAGTGGATGACTAACGTTCTGTCATTTCGACTGTAGCGCGACGTAACCAGGGTCTGCTGCTCGACGGCTGTCTTGATGTACGTCGCGCGAAACAGAGAAATCTGAGAGCGGACAGGATACCGTTGGAATTCTCGGATCTCTCCACTGCGTGCGGCGCCCAAGATCGACGACGACAGTAAGTCGGGATTGCAGGAGCGCCGCACTCCGGTCGAGATGACAATGCGGAGGCGGGATAAGAACGTCTATTCGCCGGCGTAGATCAGGTTGCGAAGTCGGTGCAGGGAGCGGAAAGCATGATCAAAGAAGCGATTCGCCGGGTTGTCGCCGGTGAGCATCTCTCAAAGGAAGAAGCCGCGGCGGCGATGGATGTCATCATGCGCGGCGAGGCGGAAGACCCGCAGATTGCGGCGCTGGTGACGGGGCTGGCGATTCGTGGCGAGTCCGAGGACGAGATCGCCGGGTTCGCTGAATCGATGCGCCGGCACGCTCGTCGGGTTCGGCTTCCTGATGACGAGGTCGTGGTCGATGTCGTTGGCACCGGCGGCGGCGGACCGGCGACGTTCAACATTTCCACCGCAACGACATTCGTGGTCGCCGGCGCCGGCGTGAAGGTCGCCAAACACGGCAATCGCGCGATTACCAGCCAGTGCGGAGCGGCCGATGTGCTTG
The DNA here is from genome assembly GCA_007122555.1 of Thermomicrobiaceae bacterium. Taxonomy (GTDB): domain Bacteria; phylum Chloroflexota; class Chloroflexia; order Thermomicrobiales; family Thermomicrobiaceae; genus SLMJ01. The sequence goes on from SKTL01000216.1 coordinate 3,079, forward strand.
AATCGCTGGGCGTCAAGATCGATCTGGAGCCGGAGGCCGTTGAGGATTGTATTCGCGAAGTCGGGGTCGGGTTCATGATGGCGCCGGTGTTTCATCCCGCCATGCGCTTCGCCGGTCCGACGCGTCGATCAATCGGTATCCGGACGATCTTCAACGTGCTCGGCCCGTTGACGAACCCGGCCGGCGTGAGTCACCAGGTGATCGGCGTCTCGGATCGAGGTGTCGCCCGCAAGCTGGCGCGTGTCAGCGAGATTCTGGGGGCGGAGCATGTGCTTGTCGTGAACGCTGGAGACGGTGTCGATGAGTTCAGTATCTCCGCGCCGACGTCGGTACATGAGA
>SKTL01000207.1 GCA_007122555.1 Thermomicrobiaceae bacterium
AAGATGTTCCGCGGGAGCGAACATTGTTCCTTCGCTGGGGCGGCCAGGAAGGCCGTTTCGTCGATCACGATCTCTGGAACGGATACGCCATCGGCGCAAACCACCAGAACGGCCTCGGGATTCTGTATGAGCCACTCGCCTTCTACAGCGCGTTCGCCGACGAAACGCACCCGTGGCTGGCCGAGGATTGGGAATACAACGAGGATTCGACTCAGTTGACGATCACGACACGCTCCGGGATTTCGTGGAGTGACGGCGAGCCATTCACCGCCGAGGATGTCGCGTTCACGTTGACTCACCTCAATGAAATCGGCTCTGAAGTGCGCTGGGGAACCGACGTTCAACAGTTCGTCGAGAGTGCTGAAGCCACTGACGAGAACACGCTCGTCATCAACTTCACCGTTCCGGCGCCGCGCTTCATGTTCTTCATGACCTACAAGTACGATATCGGACTCTACATTGTTCCGAAACACATCTACGAAGGCGAAGACTGGACCACGTTCACCTGCTTCGATGTCGATGCCGGCCTGCCGGTCACGACAGGGCCGTGGGAAGTTGTCTTCTCCTCTCCGGAGCAGAAGATCATCGATCGTCGCGATTCCTGGTGGGCAGTCGACGCCGGCCTGGTTGACGAGCTTCCGCGTGTAGAGCGGGTCGTCTACCTTCCATTCGGCGACGAGACGGGCGTTGCTCAGCAGCTGATCTCCGACCAGATCGACTGCGCGCTCGAACTCCGACCGCTTACGATCGTGCGTGTCATGGAGGACAACCCGAATATCACGACGCACTCCGGAACTGAGCCGCCGTATGGTTACGTCGACTGGTGGCCGACGGCGCTATACGTGAACCATGAGGTTGAGCCCTACGGCGATGTCGATGTTCGCTGGGCGCTCAGCTATTACATCAACCGTGAGCAGATGATCGAAGTAGCCTATGACGGCGCCGGCTCAGTCTCGCCACTGCCGCTGCCGTCCTACCCTGGCCTTGATCCGTTCGTCGAATCCGTCTCTGACCTGCTCGAAGAGTACGACACCCTTGAGTACAACCCCGAAAAGGGTGATGAACTGATGCAGGCCGCCGGATTCGAGAAGAACAGCAATGGCTTCTGGGAACGCGACGGCCAGGTCTTCGAAATCACGCTCAATGGCTGGACAATCTTCAACGACATCGGACCGATCGTCGCCGAGCAGCTGCGACAGGCCGGATTCGATGCCGATTACGCCAACCCACCCGACTGGGCCGACATGATCCAGCAAGGCAACTACGAAGCCGGCTTCAACGGCCACGGTGGCAGTGTCGCCAGTGATCCATATGACACGTTGCGACTCTTCCAGAGCACGACAGTCGCGGTCCCGGGCGCTCACCAGGTGAACTTCACCAAGTGGGTGAACGAGGATTATGACCAGATCGTCGATGAAATCGCCACAACTCCACTTGATGATCAGGATCGCCTTATGGAGCTGTTCCGAGAGGCGATGGAAATCTGGATTCCGGAACTGCCGAACATCCAGATCCAGGAGTGGTATCACCGGATTCCAATGAACCGCACCTACTGGACCGGATGGCCGACCGAAGAGAACGCGTATGTCAATGGCGCGTTCTGGCACCTGACATTCCAGCTCGTTCTCAACGAGCTCGACCCGGCTCAGTAAACCTTTCGAACCCGAGGGGGCGACCCCTCGGGTTCGACCGTCTGACCTGCTCGACGCTATTCGGTAGTCACCCGTTCAGTCTGGGGGTGACGATTCAGCATCGGTTGACTCGCCCGCTGACCGGGCGGCTCGTATAATCCAGAAATCGCCAGCAACCGGTTCGCTCTAGCGGTGTAGCGAATCAGTCGACAGAACCGAGAGTTGAGGGCCTCAGTGCGTTTGGATTATGTCGTACGGCGAGTGTTTCTGTTCGTCGTCATTACCTGGCTCGCCGCCACCTTGAACTTCTTTCTGCCGCGAATCTCCGGACAGGATCCGGTTCGAGAAAAGCTCCTTCAGCAGGCGATGTCTGGTGGCTATGTCCACACAGGCATGGAAGAGATGGTCGCCAACTACGAGCAGAAGTTCGGTCTTGATCAGCCGCTCTGGTCGCAATACTTCACCTATCTCGGGCAGATGGCCCGGCTCGATTTTGGTTATTCCATCGCTAACTACCCACGCACTGTCTGGGCAATTCTTGGCGAATCCGTTCCGTGGACCGTCGGATTACTCGTGACCACGACATTCATGGCGTTTGCCGTTGGCACCGTTCTCGGAGCGCTTCTTGCCTGGCCGCGCGCCAACAAGATCGTGCACATCCTGTTTCCGCCGTTGCTGACGCTGTCCGCAATCCCATACTTCCTGCTCGGTCTGGTGCTGATCTACATCTTTGCCTTCCAGTTGAACTGGTTGCCGCTGTTTGGCGGCTATACCGCGGGAACGTTCCCCGAAATGAGCTGGTCGCACGCGATGGATATCCTCAGGCACTCGATCTTGCCTGGTGCATCGATTCTCTTATCCTCGCTTGGATTCTGGGCTCTAGGGATGCGCGGCATGATGGTCACGGTGCAGGGTGAAGACTACATGACCTATGCCGAGGCAATGGGAATCAAGAATCGAACGCTGTTTTTCCACTATGCGATCCGAAACGCGCTGCTGCCGCAGACGACGCAACTTGGTCTGGCGCTGTCGACGATTCTGTCAGGTGCGATTCTCGTTGAAGTGATCTTCAGTTATCCGGGAATCGGCACGGTTCTCTATCAGGCAATCAGGCAGTTCGACTACTTCCTGCTGCAGGGAATCATCTTCACGATCGTTGTCGGTGTGACACTGGCGACGCTGGTTCTCGACTTGATCTACCCGATTCTCGATCCGCGAATCACTTACGGTCGACAGTAGGCAGGGGCATCAGACATGTGGAGATATCTTCGTCGAAACAAGATTCTACTGGTTGGCCTGTTCCTCATCGGTTTTCTGGCAGTATTCACGATTGCCGGCTATCTCTTCTGGGATGTGCAGATGTACCGGCCACTGTCGGCTCCGGCAAACCAGTCGCCAACCTGGGATCACCCGTTTGGGACTGACCGGCAGGGACGTGATCTGCTCGCGGTGATTATCGCCGGCACGCCGTTGACACTCTACATCGGGGTGCTCGCCGGAGCGATCGGCGTGACCGTAGGCACGATTCTCGCACTCGTGTCCGCCTACTACGGTGGTGTCTGGGACACTGTCATTCGCGGTATCGTCGACGTCGGATTGACGATTCCCGCTTTGCTCGTCCTGATTCTCATCGCCGTCTCGATCCAGGGTGGATTGTCGGTCACGATGATGGCGATTGTCGTCGCCTCGCTATCCTGGTTATGGCCAACCCGAACGATTCGTTCGCAGGTGCTTTCCATCAAGGAGCGCGCCTATGTTCAGGTCGCCAAGCTGTCGGGAACCA